>JAJDTT010000028.1 GCA_022827025.1 Acidobacteriota bacterium | reverse complement strand
CGGATTGCTGTATCCTTTTCCGATCGCCGCCATGGCCTTGGTTGTTACCAGATTGGCGAAGTCAACGAAACGGCTACCAAAGGAATCGATCGATTCACCGATGTGGCGGTCCGTCAACAACCGGTCGTTGCTTGCGCGAATCAAGAACTGGTGGAACCCCTCTCCCGCCATCAGGTTCCGGATCGCCGTCCTCAGATCTTCCTCTGTTCCGTTGTCGACCGCCTCTCGTTCCTCCCGTGTCGGAATTCTTCCGCCGAAGATCAGAGCCGCCCGCCACAGTGTCTTTCCGGGCGACGCCATAGCAACGGTGTCAAACAGAGTCTCCGGGGTCACGTCGGGACCGGTAGCTTCATCATGGCCGAGAAGACCGAGAAAGCTTTCCATGTTGGCGAAATCGTCCGACCCGGCCGGCACCTGAATGCCGCCGCCGTGGCCTACTCCTTGGATCTTGTTCAAAATCAGATTGGCACCGTCCTCGACATTGGCCAGGAAATTCTCGAACACTGCCAGGTTGAGAGCGCCATGGTCGGAGTTTGAAGATGGATGGAGAATCAGCCGCGTGTGCCCGGACACGCCCCCTTCGACATGGCAGTTGACGCATTTGGCCTGCACGATGGGACCGGAGATGTGGTTCAAAAAGAAGTCCAATGCCGATTCGGCTTCCGTTTTCGACTCCGTTCCTTCGTCTTTGGCGGAAAACCTGCTCACGTCGGCCTTGAGAAAGGAACCTGTCCGGTCGAGCAGAATCGGCGGCCCGAGTTCACCGTCGCGCAGAACGGGACACATGGGGGTCGTTCCGGCGCGGTCCGGCGTGGATGCGTACATCGTGCTTCTCATGCGAGCGTGGGCCTGGGCTCGCTGGAGTTCGTAGGCCCAGCGGCTGGATGGAATTCCGTGCTTTTCCGGAGATGATGAGGCGGCCCCTTGGACAAATTGGAACAAAGTGCCTAGTACCGCCGAGATCAGCAACAGACAGGTCTTAGTTCGCATGACAGGCACCGCTGAACAACCAGTCCGCCAAAGCGGTGAATGGGAGAGGCAGTCGCAGAAACCCCATCTTTGTGGACACCCAAGTCCAACCGATTATTCTCGTTCCGATCGATGACTCAAGGATGTCGCAGGAGACTATGGCGTGACCACAACCATTGCCTCAGGATTGCTGCGTCTTGCATCGCCACGGCAAAATTCGCCTCTCCCAGGTTCGTCCAGACAAACCAACGCAAATCCAGTATAGAACGATAAAGAGGAAATACCCGGCGACCAAGTGAAAATATAGTGATATGTTAATATGATCTGGTGATTATCTAGTGATTTTTGCATCGACAAGCCATCATCGACGCCTTTGAACTTTTCGCGAGACGGACGAATCGCAGTGCGGAGTCGCGCTCAATCGCCGTCGCCGCCAGGCATTCCGTCAAGGGCGTGCATTCACGGCGAGAATAATGCGCAATGTCACGCTACCCGGTGGGGAATCCGGGATACGGTTGCTTTCCTCCGCGACATCACTTCCGCTTCACCTGCCGGGCGATCTCGGGGAGGCTGGCCAGGACCACGGCGCCGACCACCTCCAGGTTGGGCCCGGAGAGTTTGTCGAGCGTGTCCGTAGGCTTGTGCCAGTGAGCGTAGCTGAGGTCGATGAGGTCCACAGCGGGGATCCCCGCTCGGAGGAAGGGGAGGTGATCGTCTTCAATGTGAGACCCGCGTCCCGAGGACCGGAAGATTCTTTCGTGGCCCAGCCGGGAGGCCTGGTTCCAGATGATCTTGTTCAGCCACGGAGTGGAATACCCTTCCTGGAGGATCCGCAGGTCCTTTCCTCCCACCAGATCCAGCAGGATCATGGCGCCGACCTTGCGCAGGTTCCCCCGGTTCTTCTCCCGCTTCACGAACTCCCGGCTGCCGTACAGGCTGTCGGCGGAGCTCCATTCACCCACGGCCTCCTCTCCGTCGAAGAAGACGAACCACAAGGTGAGGCCTGCCGGGTTGTCCTGGACCAGCACCCGGGCCAGTTCCAGCACCAGGCCGCTGGTGGACGCGCCGTCGTTGGCCCCCACGAACTCGAAGGCGTCGTAGAACTTGCTGTCGTAGTGGCTGGCCAGAATCAGGACCCGTTCATCGCGGCCCGGGAGGATGCCCCGGATGTTGGTCATCCGCAGGCGGCCCCGGGGCGTGACCGGACGGAAGGTGTGGGTGTCCACCTCAAGACCCAGGGCTTCCAACTGTCCGGCGATGTACTCGCCCGCCTTTCGTTGGGCCTCGCTGCCGGGAGGATGGGGACCGTGACGCACGATTTCCCGGGTGTGACGGAGCACCTGAAGACCGTCGACGCCGGCTCCCTGGCCGCAGCCGGCGGCGACCGCCAGCAGAGTCAGGAGGCGGATGAAAAGTCCTTTGGACATCATGTCGGGAGATCCGGTCAAAGCACTCGGAGGGGGCGCCCGGACTGCATGGCCGAGGCCGGACCGGACCGCGGCTCCCGCCGAACTCCGTGGCGACTTTCGCCACGGGCTGCTATCCTACATTGCTCAATTTCGTACTATACCCCGGAAAGGAGCCGTTCATGAAGGTCTACGACAGCAGGGAGATCCGCAACGTCGCCCTGATCGGTCATGGGGACTCCGGCAAGACCACCCTGACCAGCGCCATGCTCTACTCGGCCGGGGCGGTGAGCCGCCTGGGCCGTGTGGAAGACGGAAACACGGTCACCGACTACGACGACGACGAGATTTCCCGGCAGATCACCATCAACACGGCCGTGGCCCACTGCGAGTGGGGATCCACCAAGATCAACGTCATCGACACGCCGGGCTATCCGGCGTTCATCCTGGACGCCAAGTCCTCCCTGATGGGGGCCGACTCGGCCCTGCTGGTGGTCGATTCCACTTCCGGAGTGGAGGTGCAGTCGGAAAAGGCGTGGGAATTCGCCGAAGAGCATCGGCTGGCCCGCGCCGTGGTCTTCAACAAGCTGGACCGGGATCGGGCCAGCTTCGAAAGGAGCCTGGAGTCGGTCCACAAGTCCTTCGGGCGGACGGTGGTGCCGGTGCAGATTCCCCTGGGCGAGGAGGCGTCCTTCCGGGGAATCATCGACCTGATCGGAGAGAAGGCCTATGTCTGCGAAACGGACGGGAGCGGGAACTTCCAGGAAACGGCCATTCCGGACGAGTTCCAGGAGGAAGCCGAACAGCGCCGTGAAGAGCTGATCGAGATGGTGGCCGAGAGTGACGACGATCTGATGGAGAAGTACTTCGAGGAGGGCACGCTGACCCAGAGCGAGCTGGTGCAGGGGCTGCGCAGTTTCTTGGTCGACCGGTCCATCGTCCCCGCCTTCTGCGTGTCGGCGGGAAAGAACGCAGGGGTCAAGCAGCTCATGGACGCCATGGTGGAGCTTTTCCCCAATCCCTTGGAAAGGGCTCCCGTCCCGGGCCTGACGGCAGGATCGGAAGAGGACGCGGAACTCTCCATCTCCGCGGACGGCCCCGTCACGGCCTACGTCTTCAAGACCCTGGCCGATCCCTTTGCGGGACGGATCAACCTGGTGAAGGCCATCACCGGCACCATCAAGTCGGACTCGAACCTGCGCAACCGGACCGCCGGATCCAACGAACGCCTGGGGTCGGTCCACATCCCCCAGGGAAAGAGCTACGAGCCCGTGCCGGAACTCCGGCCGGGAGACCTGGGCGCCGTGATGAAGCTGAAGCATACGGCCACGGGCGACACCCTCTCGGTGCCCACGGCCCCCACGATCGTCCGCAAGGTGGAGCTTCCCGAGGCCGCCATCAGCTTCGCCGTGGAGCCCAAGTCGCGGGGCGACGAGGACAAGATCGGCAACGCCATTGCCCGGGTCATCGAGGAGGACCCCTCCATCTCCTTTCGCCGCGAAGCCCAGACCAAGGAGTTCCTGCTCTCCGGCACCGGCCAGCTTCACGTAGAGGTGACGGTGGCCAAGCTGGAGCGCAAGTACGGCGTCAACGTCATTCTGAAACCGCCCAAGGTACCCTACCGCGAGACCATCACCGGGAACGCCGACGTCCACGGGCGGCACAAGAAGCAGACCGGCGGACACGGGCAGTTCGGGGACTGCAAGATCCGGCTGGAAGGACTTCCCCGGGGGACCGGATTCGAGTTCGAGAACGAGATCTTCGGCGGGTCCATCCCCCGGCAGTTCATTCCCGCCGTGGAAAAGGGAGTCGTGGAGTCGGCGGCGAGGGGGTTCGTGGCCGGTTACCCGGTGGTGGACTTCAAGGTCACCCTCTACGACGGCAGCTACCACGAAGTGGACTCCTCGGAGATGGCTTTCAAGATCGCCGGGTCGCTGGCCTTCCGGAAGGGCATGGAACAGGCCCGGCCGGTGCTGCTGGAGCCCATCATGAAGGTAGAGGTCTACGTGCCGGAGGAAAACTCGGGCGACATCATGGGCGACCTGAACTCCCGGCGGGGACGGATCCAGGGCATGGACATCAAGACCGGCATGCAGGTGGTCCAGGCCGAGGTCCCGATGGCCGAAATGCTCAACTACGCGCCGACGCTGACCTCCATGACGGGAGGACGGGGCAGCTTCCACATGGAGACGTCGCATTACGACATCGTCCCGCCGCACTGCGCCGAGAAGGTGATCGAGGAAGCCAAGCGGGACAAGAAGTAGCAGGAGCGGCGTCATTCTTGGCGCCGACTAGGAGCGGCGTCCTTTGGGCGCCGACTGGGAACGGCGGCTTTCCAGCCGCCGCACCCCGCATGCAAAAAAGAAAAATGGGGGAACTGAGAAAGCGCGACAAAAAGCCCCCCCCTCTCATTCTTTCTCCTGACCTCAACGATATCCCGGGCGTCACTTAGACTCCTCAAACGCCATGTTTCCCAAGCTGTTGGAAATCGGCCCCCTGACCCTTCACACCTACGGGGCGCTGCTGGCGGCCGCCTGCCTGTCGGCCATCTTTCTCTTCGCCCGGCTGGGGGCCCGCGACGGCGTGCCGCGGCAGCGGAGCTGGGACCTGGGATTCATCATCATCCTCTCGGCCATCGTCGGCGCCAAGCTGCTGATGATCCTCACCGACTGGGAGACCTACCTGGGGCGGGACCCCTCCCGGCTGCTCACCCTCGGGTTCTGGCAGGCCGGCGGCGTCTACTACGGCGGTCTGCTGGGCGCCATGGCCGGCAGCTATATCTACGTCCGGCGGCAACCGTCCATGAACTTCCGGACGGTGGCCGACGCCGCGGGGCCGGCCATCGCCCTGGGGCAGACCATCGGCCGCCTGGGCTGTTTCGCGGCCGGGTGCGACTACGGGCAGCCCTGCTCGCTCCCCTGGGCGGTCACCTTCACCAGCGAGTACGCCCATCGCGTGGTGGGCGTGCCCATCAACGTGGCGCTGCACCCGACCCAGCTCTACGAGTCGCTGGCCACCTTCACGCTGTTTCTCTTCCTGCTCTGGCTGCACGGCGCGCGGAGTTTCAGGGGACAGGTCTTCGCGGCCTACCTCCTCTGCTACTCGATCCTGCGTTTCGGGATCGAGTTCTTCCGGGGAGACGCCGACCGGGGATTCGTCTTCGGAGGAGCCCTCTCCACCTCCCAGTTCATCAGCCTGCTGCTGATTCCCTGCGCCCTGCTGCTCTACAGCCACATGAGACGAAACCCGGTTCGGGCCCGCCGTGTCTGAACCTGAAGAAACGGGCACCGGGACCATCCGCCTCCGGGTGAGTTCCGGCGACGCGGGCCGGCGCCTGGACGCCTACCTGAGCCGCCGGCTCTCCCGGTTCAGCCGGAGCCGCATCCGGCGCTGGGTGGTGGACAACCGGGTCCTGGTGCTGGGCCGGCGCCGCAAGCCCAGCTACCTGCTGCGCCCGGGAGACGAGATCCGGGTGGACCCGCCCCCGCCGCGGCCCACCGGCCTGACGCCGGAACCGCTTCCCCTGAACGTGCTCCACGAGGATTCCTCCCTGCTGGTGGTGGACAAGCCGGCGGGTCAGGTGGTGCATCCGGGAGCCGGCAACTGGAGCGGGACGCTGGCCAACGCCCTGGCCTACCACCTGGAGGAACTGAGCCGGGAGGAGACCGTCAGGCCGGGAATCGTGCACCGGCTGGACAAGGGGACCTCGGGACTCCTGGTGGTGGCCAAGACGGAGCGGGCGCACGATCATCTCTCCGGCCAGTTCGCCCGGCGGGAGGTCCGGAAGCGGTACCTGGCGCTGGTTTACGGCTCGGTGGAGAAGGACCGGGGCGAGATCGACGTGTCGCTCGGGCGGCATCCCCGCTCCCGAACCCGGATCTCGACCCGGACCCGCAAGCCGCGTTCCGCCCTGACCCGCTACCGCGTTCTCTCCCGTTACCCGGGCTTCACCTGCCTGTCGGTCGCACCCCACACCGGACGGACCCACCAGATCCGGGTCCACCTGACCCACCTGGGACACCCGGTGGTGGGAGACGGCACCTACGGCGGCCGGCGGCTCCGTCAACTGCCCGATTCGATCCGCGCTTCGGAGATGGTGACAATGGGACGCCTCTTCCTCCACGCCTCCTCCCTGGCCTTCGTCCACCCGGACACGGACCGGCGGGTGCGCTTCGAGAGTCCCCTGCCCCCGGAACTTGAAGCGGTTCTGGCGATTTTGAAATAATTGAGCAGTTCATGTCCCCAGATAAACTCCTCATCCGGCTGCTGATCGTCCTGTTCCTGACGCCCGTCCTCCTGGCCCAGGCGGGCAACGGTACCGGAGACGATTCGTTGGAACCGTTCCGGGTAGAGGTGGAGGCGGTGAACGTCCTGGTGGCGGTCCATGACAAGAAGACGGGCCGGTTCGTCACCAACCTCTCGCCGCAGCACTTCATCGTGAAGGAGGACGGACGCCACCAGCGGATCACCAACTTCGCGCCCCAGACCAACCTGCCGCTGACCATCGCCATCTGCGTGGACGCCAGCGCCAGCGTCCGGCTCAAGCTGGGCTTCGAGAAGGAGGTGGCCACCGACTTCCTCTTCGACGTGATGCGGCCCACCGACAAGGCGCTGCTGGTGGAGTTCGACACGGGCGTGACGCTGCTTCACGACTTCACCTCCAACCCCAATGCGCTGCTGGCCGAGATCGACAACCTGAGGGCGGGCGGAGGCACTTCCCTCTACGACGCCATCTACCTGATCTCGGAGCAGAAGATGCTGCAGGAGTACGGCCGCAAGACGATCCTGGTCCTCTCGGACGGGTCGGACCTGACCAGCGTCCACAGCTTCGAAGAGACCCTCCGGATGGCCTACCTGGCCGAATCGACCATCTACGCCATCAGCACCACCCGGTTCGGAGCGGGCGAGGACGCCAGAGGCGACGACGCCCTGGAAAAACTGACGGAGAGCACCGGCGGAACCGTCTTCTTCCCCCACTCCAGCAACAACCTGGCGGAGGCCTTCAAGACCATCGATACGGAGCTGCGGAGCCAGTACAACCTGACCTACGTCCCCACCAACAGGAAGAAGGACGGCACCTTCCGGAAGATCGAGATCGAAGTGAAGGCGGACGACGTCCGGGTGCGGCACCGCGTCGGCTACTACGCCCCGTACGACCCCATGGACAAATGGAAGCAGCGGGCCCTGGAGCGGGAGCAGCGGCGGTTCGAGGAAGAGCAGGAGAAGGCTCAGGAGAAAGGGAAAAAGTAGCCCGGATCAGAAACTCAACTGCGAGACCCGCTCGCGGCACCTCTCGTTCCAGAATTCGGCAAGCCCACGATAGTAGCCCCCCATTTCAGTCCGGCCCCGTTTCTCGCACCCTCCCGCCAGGATCTCCGACTTGCGGACGATCTCGGCCGCCGTCCAGGCCTCCTGCTGGATGCTGAGATCCCCGCTTTCTACTGTTTTCACCATGGCCCGGACCCGGAACCGGTCCAGTCCCCAGGTGCTCCTGGAGAGCTGGTCGGCGTGGCCGCCGGTCTTCACCAGCAGGGGCCGGTCCACGAAGCAGATGGGATGGCGGGCAAACATGCGGAGCCAGAGTTCGTAGTCCTCGCAGACGGGAAAGTCCTCGTCGAACATTCCGCAGCGGTCCAGGAGTTCTCGGGCGATGAGGATGGAACTGGGACTGATGACGCAGCGGGGGAGAGAGTAGCGGTAGACCCAGCCTCCGTACTTGCGGTGAATCTTCTTGGGATTCACCCGGCGGCCGCGGCGGATCCAGATCTCGTCGGAGTGGACAGCGAGGTAGCCCGGCTGGGACTCCAGAGCCGAGAGCTGAATCTCCAGCTTCCTGGGAAGCCAAGTGTCATCGCTGTCGAGGAACCCAATCCAAGGAGATTTCGCCTGCTGAATCCCCAGATTGCGGGCGGCGCTGACGCCCTTGCGCTCGGTTCTCAGGTACCGGATCCGCGGATCGCCGGGGTCTGACCAATCCCGGTCCGTGCCATCGTCGGAACCGTCGTCGACGATGAGCAGATCCCAGTCGCGGAAGGTCTGGGCCCGGACCGATTCCACAGCCCCGGCCAGTAATTCCCGGCGGTTGTGCGCGGGAATGATGACGCTGATGCCTGTCGCCGCCATGGATCAGTTCCAGAATGACAAGCCCCGGCCCGGCCCAGACTTGATTTTCCCCCACTGGTAACGTTTACTGGCGCCGTGGCTCACATGAGCAATTGCCCGCAAAGATTCACGGAATCGGAGGTCTGGAGTCAACGGCTCGGCGAAGTCGGTCCAGGCCCTCTCTTACCTGCAAGCCCTTCGCAGATCAATCCTTGATCTGAACCTCGGTTTTCCAACAACCGGATTGTTCTCTTTCGAAAAGTCGTCTGGCCGGAGTCTCGGGACTCTCTACCAGTGCAGATCGGGGGAGTGTCTCAGTGTCTTCACGCTACCGAATTCTCCGCCCATTGGAACCCGGCCCGGACCTGCGAGTCTACCTGGCCGTTGACGAATGGGATGCGAACCAGTCTAAAGTTCTGAGCCTGCTGCCGGGAAAGATCACCTCCCGGACCGGCCTCCGCGATGTGGAGCGCTTGTACGATGTCCGTACTGCGCTCGATCATCCATGGCTCCATCCGGTCCAAGACGTCGCCTTTCGGGGGAAACGCCCCGGCTTCATCTGCGACTTCCTGTCCCGGAAACTCATTGACAAGAAAGGAGGACGCCTGAAGTCCTCCCAGGCCATCAAGTTCTCCGTTCAACTGGCGGAGTTGCTGTCCTTTCTTCACCACAGGGATTTCCACTGCGGCTACCTGAGACCTTCCCACCTCTTCTTGGGGAAGTCCGGGGATCTGCTTCTCAACCTGCCGGTTCCCAAGCAGCGCCCGGCAGGAAAATCTTTGCAGCCCAAAGCCATTCGGTATGCGTCACCAGAGTGGATCGGCGACCGAACCACGTCGAAGGAGAGCGACCTCTACTCGTTGGGAATGGTTCTCTACCGTCTGTTTACGGGCCAGGCTCCCTACTTGGAGACGAACTCCGAGATCCTTCTTCAGAAACCGATCCTTTCCTGCCCGGTCCGGCCCCGGAAACTGAATCCCGACATTCCGGCCAAGGTAGAGCAATTGATTCTGGATCTGATTCAGAAGGACCCGGAGATTCGACCCTCTTCCGCCAGCCATGTGAGCGCTGCGCTACAGGCCGGCGATCGCTTGCCCGCCCCTCCATCCCCTCCATTCCGCTGCGCGTTGATCGGTCGGGAAAATGAGTCCACGACGCTCCGTGAAATCCTGGATCTCCACATCCGGAATCCGAAACCGCGAATGGTCTCTATCGCCGGTCACAGCGGAATCGGGAAAACGGCCCTGATGGAACGGATCGAGTCGGCGGCGCGGATTCGGCGAACCACAACGTTCTCAGTGAGCCATCATCCGGGAAACGGGGTCCTGGAAGCTTTTCAGGCGGATTCCGAACCCGGCCAGCGCTGGAGGTTCATTGACACTTGGCAAGAGGCGACAGACTCTGCACAGCTCACCGAAAGTCTGCTCTCGTTTCTAAGGAAGGCGTCTTCACTCTCTCCGGTCGTCTTCTGCATCAACGACCTGCAATGGATGGATGAGGCTTCTCTGGATGTCTATCGACGAACGCTTCGAACCGACCCCATTCCCATCCTTTTCGTTGGCAACTACCGTACCGATGAAGGGCCGGGACATTGGAAGACGTTGAAACTGGAGTTGGAACGGTTCGGACAATTGGACCAGGTCCGGCTGTCACGCCTCAATCACTTCGAGTCCCGGCGACTCGCCGAAACATTGCTTGGAGGTCCCGATCCAGCCGTTGCGTCTACGATACTTCGGGAAAGCGCCGGCATTCCGTCTTATATCCATGAATCTCTCCGCTATCTGCGCGAGACGGGAGAATTGATCTTTCGTTCGGGGCAGTGGAGGTCTTCACCGTCCCGAACCGGAAGTTCTTTCCTGCCCCCGGGTGCATCCAGGGAAATTGCCGGCCGTCTGAATCGGCTCACGCCGGAGCAACGAGAAATCCTGGATCACCTGGCCCTCATCGGCAAACCGGTTTCAGCGGCCAAATTTGCACAAATCCTTCAGGCCTCGGACGATGCTCTCTCCGAAGAGATCTACGCCCTGGAACGCCTCAATCTGGCCCGCGTCTCGGGACGGCTCCATGCCCCCGTCGTCACCGTGGCTCACAAGTGGACCGCCCGGACCATCGTCCGAAGCATCGGTGAGTCTCCGTCCAAATTCCGGCAGATTCACAAACGTATCGGCGGTGAACTCGAGAGCCGATTCCGGAAGTCGGATGACACGCTCGTTCTGCACGATCTGCTGCGGCACTTCATGGCCGCACACGAAATCGGAAAGGTGAGGCAATACGTTTGGGAAGCCCTGCGTCGATTGTGCGAGCGGCGGGCATACGCGGATGCTTCCAGCTTGCTTCGTCACGCGTTGCGCCTGGGAGCGCTGCCCATGGACAGCCGGGACCGCGTCAAGAAATCGGCTGAGATCATGTATTGGGGCGGGAACCTGCAGGAGTGCCGGGACTTCTGCCTGAAGCAACTCGATTCAGGAACGTCTCAGCCGGATGATCGAGTGCGCTTCCTTTCCAAAGTCGCCCGGATCCACATCCACCGCGGGAGAATGGGATCAGGTATCGATGCTCTTCAGAAGGCCCTTGCCGTATTGGAACACTCGCCTTCCAAGTCCTTGAAGGGAGAGCTCCAGGGAAAGTGGCTGGACGCCATGAGCCGGATGGGAAAGCATCCGGAGGTCAGGGCGCTGGCCGCTGGAATGCTGATTCAGAGCGGGAAGGACTCTGCCCTGGCCGAAGAGTATCACCCCGCCTTCGCCTCCTACGCAAATGCCAACGGAGACCTGGACCAAGCCGCCCATTGGCAACTGGCGTCGGTTCGTTCGGCAACCAGGCGATGTCGATGGATCAGCCTGGGCAGGAGAATCACGGACCTTTCCGTCCTTTATTCCGATCTCGGCCAATTCAAGGCAGCCGGAAACTCGGCACGATACGGCCTGTCTCTGGCCAGCGAATGCGGAAATCCCGAACTGGCGATTCTGGCGCTGAGAGCACTGGCGATCCACAGCCGAAAGCTGGGTCATCACCGGCATACGGTGCGACGATTGAGGGATTTGATCGCCCGGAACCGGGACCTGAATCAGAACCGGCATACTGAAGTCCAACTCCATATCGAACTGACGAAAAACCTGAACTATCTGCTGGATCTGGAGCCCGCGGCCGGTGTCGGCGCAACGGCGTTGGAAGGGAGCGCCGATCTCCCTGTGCACTCGGCCTTTGTCGACGCCACCTTGGCGTCGAGCTGGACTTGGGTCCTGCTGGGTCGCCCGGACCGCGCGCTGGAGACGCTCACCCGTCTCGAGGCGAGGGAACTGAGCCGGGAAAGGGGACGCTTCCTACTCCTGAAGAGCAGAATTCACCGGGATCTGGCCGAGTATGACCAAGCGTGCGACAGCGCGACCCAAGCAATAGAGATCCTTGCACCGCACCTGCCGTACTATCGAGTGAGAGCGCTCCTGAGCCTTGGGGAGACTTTCCTGGTCCTGGACCGATCTTCAGGTGCCGAGAGCTGCATTCGAAAGGCGACCGACCTTTCGATGGAGCATTCCTATCTGCCCTTGCTGGCGGCGGCACACCTTCTGAGGGCGAGACATCTGCTGGCGGCAGATTCGCCTGATCGCGCCCGGGTCCTCTCGCTTCGGGCGCTGCAACTGGTCAAGCATATGGATCGGCCTGGACTGGAAGCCGAGTTGTACCGGGTTCGGGCCAATGCCGAGGTTGCGGCCGGTGATCTCAAAAAGGGAATCCGAAGCTACTCACGAGCCCTGCAGATCTTGAAGCAGAAAGCCGCACACCTGCCGGCCGGTTTGAGAAGCGGATTCTCCGACCGCTTCATCGCGCCCATCGAAACCGAACGCGACCGGGCGTTCCGCCCGATTTCCAAGCCTCCGGACCCCAGGTATCTGGGCCATCTGCACGAACTGGTCGCCTCCATGGGGGAACGCGGCGGACTGGCGGAAACCTCCAAGGCGGCCCTGGAATGTGTCGCCAAGGGAGTCCCGGGTTTGGGAGCGAACCTGTTCGGCCGGGAGCACCTTTCCCGGCGATTCCAGCTGGTTGCCCATTGCGGCAGGTGTGCCAATAGCGGACGCCAGCACCTCCCAAAAAAGATCCATGATCCCGCTTTCGACGGATCGCTGGAGAAAATCCACGGCGAGGACGGATCGATTGCGATGCGATTCTACGCAGACGGAGAGCCGTTGGCTCTGCTCTACCTGGAACCACCCCCTCAGGGCATGTCGGAAGAGGACCTGGACTTCCTGGCTTGCGTCACCAAGCTCCTGGAATGGCAGTTGCCGATTCGGACCGAACGCCTTGCCGAGCGGCTCGACGCCGCTTCCGAACTCGTCCTGAAGGATTCCAGGTCGATCATCGGAGAGCACGATTCCATGAAGATTTTGTTCGGTCACGTTCAACGGGCAGCGCGCTCCGACGCCACCGTCTTGATCTTTGGAGAGACTGGAACGGGCAAGGAACTGGTCGCCCAGGCGCTCCACGACTACAGCTACCGCTCTCACGGCCCCATGACGCCGGTCAACTGCGGCGCGCTCCCCAAGGAGCTCATCGAGAGCGAACTCTTCGGACACCGTCAGGGGAGTTTCACCGGCGCCGTGCGGGACAAACCCGGGCTCTTCGAGGCCGCGTCGGGCGGCACGTTGTTTCTGGACGAAATCGGCGCCCTGTCCCTGGACCTCCAGGTTCGCTTGCTGCGAGTGCTTCAGGAGCGGAAGGTGCGGCGCGTGGGCGAAACCAGGGAGCGCGCCGTGGACGTGAGAATCGTGGCGGCCACCAACCAGCCCCTGGAGGATCTGATCGCGAAAGGCTTGTTTCGGGAAGATCTCTATCACCGGCTGAACGTGTATTACCTGGAGATTCCTCCACTTCGGGAGCGGCCCACGGACATCCCCCATTTGACCCAGTTCTTCCTGGACTCCTTCAACCGGCGCTGGGGCACCCGGAAGACGATTTCCGCAAGGGCTCGACTCCACTTGAGCCGATATGACTATCCGGGAAACGTCCGAGAGTTGGAAAACATCCTGGAGAGCGCCTATCACCTTTGTGACGAGACCATAGACCTGCCCGAGGTGTCTTCACGGCTCGCGCGACCGAAGAAGAAATCCTCCCGGGCCGAGGTGCTCGCCGCTCTCGTCGAGCGCATGGTGGACGGCCAAGCCGACTTCTGGGACGACGTCCGGGACGTCTACCTCCGCCGCGATCTCACCCGGGACGACCTTCGCCAGATCGTCTCCCTCGGCTTGGAGGCCTGCGGCGGAAGTTACCAGCGCCTGGTGCACTACTTCGGACTGCCCAGGGAGGACTACAAGAAGGTCCTCTCCTTCCTGTCCAACCACGGCTGCAAGGTCGACTTCCGGCCGTTTCGAGCTCAACGGCCGAGACCTCCCGGGCGATGAAGCATAAGCCTTCGAAAGCTGAGGCACTCCTTTGCTAGTGATTTCTAAGTTGAGAAATGCCCAGGGCAACCAGCAGTGCGTTGTCGAGGTCCATGAGCTTAGCGGCCGTGAGGCGCCCGACAAAATGCGTCAACTGTGACTTCCTTAAGCTGACGAGCTCGTCGCAGTGGACGCTGCAGTCGTGTCGAAGTCCTTGGTTCATTCCAACGTCTACTTGTGTTGCGAGTCCGTGACGCATCGAATATACGGGCGCACAGACGACCGTCGAAAACCGGGAATCGATCAGCGTCTGCCGGCTGACAATAACGAACACGCGAAAGCGCTTCGGATCGCTCGCGGACGGTTTAGCGACCCGGTAGAGGTCGCCACGTCTCACGTTTCCACCTGATAGCCAAGAACATCGATCGCTTCTTCGTTGAGTTCGTTGGCATACCTATTGATGAGCTCGCAGTCGCGCTCGTCGATCGCGGCTCGTTCTCTTGCGGCGAAGCTTTCGCGGAGCAGTCTCTCGATCACTTGAGATCGGCTCTCACCTTCACGGGTCACCGATTCGATGGCGGCCAACACATCCTGTGCGAGTGTGACTGATGTCTTCAGCTTCATACCGTAATCATACTCCCTCGGAGGTTTTCGTGGGTGTTGACAAGGGTCAGCGGCGAGGACTTCCGGATACAGACTTTGGCTCCACGGCAGCCACGCACGGCTTGCGATTTTACGATTGACCCGTTTCAGGAGTGCTGTTGACCGACGGCTTGATCCATGGCTACTCAAGCTCTTGAAGCCAGCGGTTCACCCGAACACATGAATCCCGATGGAGACCAGCACTCCGTTCGTGCGGTATCGGTAGTCGAGCCGCACCGACTCGTCGGCGACCACCCAGTCGGTGATCGAACGAATGTACCGGACTCGGAAATCCACCGGCCACTTGAGGCGCAACGTGGTTCCCGCGCCGAACGACCACGGCCATCTTGCCAAGCGCTCCCGGTCCTCCCCGGCCACTCCGGTGTCGGGATTCGTTCCTCCGGTCGCGAACTCGGTCCAGGCGCGGCGGATCCCGCCCAGGACGTAGATGTCCGCGAGTCCAGCGGCGACTCTTCGCCCCAGGATCACGTTTCCACCCGCGCCCGCCCGATCGCTGTAGTCCCAACGGCCGGGCCAGACGTCGTGCGCGTAACCGCTCCGGGTCGGCGAGATGGTGCCCTCCAGCATGCGCCGGCTGGAGACGACCGCCTCCAGCTCGCCGCCAGCCAGCCAGTTTCCGGGCAGGCGGAGGCGCGCTCCGAACGCCACGCCGCCCGCCAACGCGGCGCCCGTTGAGGACGACGTGCTGGAACTGGATCCGCCCCCGATCGTCACCTTCTTGGTGTGTTCCACCGTGATCCTGCCCGCTTCGGCACCCACCCGCAGGTAGAAGGGGGACTGACCGCGGGCGTCGCCGATACCGGAGCAGAGGACGGCCATGGCGATCAAGCCGATCAATATGCCTGGTCCATGCTTGCGAGTTTTCAAGAGTTTCGACTCCCTTCCGAAGAACTATGACGGATTAAAAAATCGGAGCCTTCCGGCCTGTGGAGATCAGCCTATGGTTCGTGGAAGCCGCGGTCAACTTCCAGGACCCCGGCTTGCTTTCGATTTCAGGTGGGAAGATCAGGCGGAACAGGTTGGAGGGAGAACCGGGTCATGAACGCCGGGTCCTTTCGACCCGCCGGAGGAGAGCGGCGTCGCGGAGCGGCGTCTTTCAGGCGCCGACCGGGACCGGCGGCTTTCCAGCCGCCGGCCTCGCGCAGCCTAGGCCCGGGCAGGGAGCGGAGGAACGAAAGAGGGGGGACAGGAAAGTCCCCCCTCCTGGGCGACAGGGATGTCGCCCCTCCCTCTCTCGTCCGTGGATTTACTCGGCGAATTTCTGCACGGCCTTCGGGGCGAATGCAGCGACCAGGAAGTACAGGACCAACTCGGTCCTGCCGCCGCCCGAGCCCCAGCCGAACACCTCGACGCACGCGAGCACCGCCGCCACGATCAACGCCAACATGGACATCAGGCGCATTGAGGATGGATTGCCGTCGCTATCCGTCATGAACTTGTTCGAGTCACTCATACCGACCTCCGATATCTGCGAAAAAAGATGTATTCCTGGAATCGCACACGGCTCTTTCTCCCGCGGCATTGCGCCGCCGGGTCACACGACCCCCGGAAGCCCCGCGATCCTGGTGGCGATCTTCAGGCTGATGGAGAACGCCTTGAAGACGCCGTTCACCACTCCGGCCAATTCCTTGCGCTCCCGGACCTCCTGCGCCGCGGCGTCGACGCCGGCGCGGAGGCCGTCCAGCTCGTCTGCGGCGAACAGCCGGTCCCAGGTGAGCATGGCGCCGACCGACAGCACGAACAGCTTGGCGTCGAGGTCCCCCTTCTGCTCCAGGAGGTCCGAGTATCCGCCCGGGTCGAGTTCGGTGTCGTAGACGAGCCGGTCGTCGATGACCCTTCGCTCCTGCAGCAGGACCCTCTTGACCTCCCCGCTCTCGGCGGACCCGGCGACACCGGCGCTGCCGACGGCGTCCCTGACCCGCTCGATGGCAGCCAACGCGGCGCTCTCCAATTCCGCCGTCTTGGCATCGTCTCCCCGGTTCCGCAGACCCGCGACCTCACGCAGCAGAGAACGGGTGTCCCTGGCGATTCCCATCAGGTTTCCCATGTTCAAATCCATGCCCTACTCCCCGGCCGGAACCAGTTCGATCGCCCGGTCCAGCACGTCCAGAAATTCCCGGAAGCCCTTCACGGCTTCCTCCAGACGGTCCCGCTCTTTCTCGACGTCGGCCTCCGCCTGTTCCTGCTCGACCGCGGGCGACCGGCGGAGGCGCCGCGCCTCGGCCACGGCCAGGGCCACGCGGGAGAGGTCGATTTCGCCGACCCGCTTGGACAGCGACGTGTCGGACAGGTATCGGGTCAGTTCCACCTGACCGATCCTCAGCCGGCTGACCAGCGAGATCAGCCGGTCGAGCTCGGCCCGGCGTTGACCGTCGATTTCCCGGAGCCGGCGCAACTGGACTTCGGAAACTTCGTCGGCCGCCAGATCGATCTCGGCGAGACGCATGAGGACCGCGGTCCGGAACGGCTCCTTCGCCCACGATGTCCGGAGGCGCAGGGCGAGTTCCGCGTGACGGAACTCCCGCCGCTTCAGCCGCGCTTGAGCCAGTTCCGATCCGACGGCGCCGAAATAGAACTCCATGGCTTCCCGCCAGGCCCGTTTGTCCTGCCTGAGCTTCGTTTCGATCCGGTCGAGGGCATCGGTGATCCTCTCGGACAATTGAACGATTCCGGCGGGAGCGTCCTTGGCGGGGACCGTGGCGGGAGACAGGAAAAGGAGGGAAACGGCGAAGACGGTCCGTGAGCGGGTCATTGCGGCGTCCCCTCGTCCTGCCGGTTCAGGAGGCGGTCCAGACCGGTGCCGATCCCGGTCATCCGGTCGGCGCTGGGACCGATGTCGGTCATGATGTACTCGTGGATCAGAGCCTGGCTCCGATACAGCATGTCCAGGAGGCTGCCCAGGATGTCCATCTGCTCTTCGTGCTTCGGCCGCAGCTTCCGCAACGGCCCTGACCGGCGCGCTTCCTGCGCCTGAATCTGTGCGATCCTCACGGCGACGGCGGCGGACGCCTCCAGGGGATCGGGGTCACTGCTGGCCTTCACCGTCTCGACGGTGCGCTTCAGGACCCGGGCCTCTCGCCGCAACTCCGTGGCGGAAGCGAATAATTCATCTGCGCGGAGCTGGTAGTCGGAGACGTTCTGTTGCGCGGCCAGAAACCCCTCCAACTGGGTGGCGGAGGCGTTCTTGATATAGCTGGGTTTGGCGCAGGCGGACAGGGGAAGAATCAGCGCTACGGCGATCAGCGAGCGGCGGATTTCGCGCATGGCAAGGCAAACGTGTGGCATGGATTCTCCATTCCCGGATTGCAGGTTGACGGATTCGGCCGCATGGCAGGCGGCCGCGATTAGAGGAGGCGTTGCGCCCCGGTCCGAATTGAGATCAGACGGGTAAGTGGAAGGCAGCGACGAGGGAGCGCATGACCATTGCCAAGGACGGTAG
Source organism: Acidobacteriota bacterium (assembly GCA_022827025.1). Taxonomy (GTDB): domain Bacteria; phylum Acidobacteriota; class UBA6911; order RPQK01; family JAJDTT01; genus JAJDTT01. The sequence continues at coordinate 6,892 of JAJDTT010000028.1, read as the reverse complement.
CACGAATGGAGGGGAGATTGCTACATGCTGTGAACAACGCTTCCAACCCGGGAGTGTATTGGCTACGGATGCCGGCTATCGCCGGCATCCGTGCCAAGCATGCCGCCCGTTACACGGCGATTGGATGTTCGCGTTGCATCGGAAAACTCCAGACCGGGGTGCGGCTCTTTCCCAGGGACAGCACGCAGGAACTTACGCGGCAACTCAACACGGGTCCCTCGGGACCTCCCGAAGTCGTCACGCCTGTGTCGTTGTGGACCCACTGGGCGAAGTCTCCGAAATGCAAATCCAATGGACTCTTCGTCTGGCGCAGGACGAGTTGGTTTAGAAGCAGTGGCGGCTCCTTCATGTGACGGAGTCGACTTGACCATCCAGCAATGATCATCATATTGGAAGATTCCATGAACAGTCCGGTATATTATAGACTCATTGCGTGATTTCAGCGTGATTATATATCCTGAAAGGGTGAATTCATTGTGAACGTTCTCGAAGCAAGATCATGGGACCCGGGCAAGTTCGGCGTTCCCCATATCCGGACCCTTCGTCGAGCGCAAATTTAGCAGCACCGAACCAGGCCCTGCTCTTGAGGCCGGCGAGGTTGGGCGGATGAATAGCCCCGAAGAATTGAGAAAAGAGAACAGGGTGTTGCGGGAACGCATCTCCCGGTTGAGCGGCGCCAGTCTGCGTATCAGCGCCAGCCTGGACGTCAACACCGTGTTGCGCGAGGTCGTGAAAAGCGCCCGTTCCCTGACCGGTTCTCGCGTTGGCGTCATCGTGACCACCGACGACTCGGGGCAGATTCAGGACTTCGTGACCTCCGGCATCGCTCCCGAAGAGAAGCAAAGCATGGCGAGCTGGCCCGACGGCCCCCGGCTCTTCGCACACCTCCGGGACCTCCCGGGGACGTTGAGAGTACGAGACCTGTCCGGCTACGTCGAATCGCTCCTGGGTTATTCCCCAACCCAGATTCTCTCGAAGACCTTCCAGGGAACGCCGATGCGTTACCGGGGAATTTGCGTCGGGAACTTCTTTCTGGGCGACAAGGAAGGCGGTCAGGAATTCACGAGCGAGGACGAGGAGATTCTCGTGATGTTCGCTGCACAGGCAGCGACGGCCATCGCCAATGCCCGCAAGCACCGGGAGGAGCAGCGGGCCCGGGCCGACCTGGAGGCCCTGATCGACACCTCGCCGATCGGTGTCGCGGTCTTCGATGCCAAAACCGGCAAAGTGGTGTCGCTCAACCGGGAAGTGAAGCAGCTCGTCGAGAGGCTCCGCATGCCGGGCCAGACCTTCGATGAACTACCGGATGTCATGACTCTGCGGCGCGCCGACGGCCAGGAGATCGCCTTCTCGGAGTTCCCTCTCGCGCAGGCGCTGAGCCGCGGCGAAACCGTGCGTGCCGAGCAGATCGTTCTCAAGGTCCCCAACGGACGTAGCGTCACGACCTTGGTCAACCTCACGCCGATCCGTTCCGAAGACGGTGAAGTCGTCTCCACGGTGGTCACACTGCAGGACTTGGCGGAGCTGGAAGAGTTGGAGCGTCTGAGGGTCGAGTTCCTGGGTTTGGTGAGCCACGAACTTCGGGCTCCGCTGACCTCCATCAAGGGCTCGGCCGCCACCGTTTTGGGCGCGGCGCCGGCCTTGGATCCGGCAGAGATGCTCCAGTTTTTCCGCATCATCGAAGAGCAGGCCGACCACATGCGCGGCCTGATCAGCGACCTTCTGGACGCGGGACGCATCGAGACGGGCACCCTTTCGGTCACCCTCGAACCCACGGCGGTAGCCACCTTGGTGGATCAGGCTCGGAAGACGTTCCTGAGCGGGGGCGGCAGGCACAATATCCAAATCGACCTGCCCCCGGACCTGCCCCGGGTGACGGCGGACAGCCGGCGTATTGTCCAGGTATTGAACAACCTCTTGTCCAACGCTTCCCGGAACTCTCCCGAGTCGTCTCCCATCCGGATCTCCGCCGTGAGAGATGACGTTTACGTGGCGATCTCGGTATCGGACAAGGGCCGAGGGGTGCCGCCGGGACTGCTGCCCCACCTGTTCCGGAAATACGCTCGCGTCGCCGACGGCGATCGGGGGATCGCAGGTTCCGGTCTCGGCCTGTCCATCTGCAAGGGTCTGGTGGAAGCTCACGGGGGGAGGATCCGGGCCGAGAGCGGCGGTCCGGGAATGGGCACCCGGTTCACCTTTACGATTCCGGTCTCCGAAGCGGCCGAGATCGGCGCTACGCCCAGCGTCGTCCTCGGCACGACCCGCCCGCCTCGGGAAGAGCGGGAGCGAACGCCCATCCTGGTCGTCGACGACGACCCGCACACACTGCACCACGTCCGGGACGCACTGACGACGGCCGGCTACGCCCCCATTCTGACGGGTGACCCTCAAGAGGTGCCCGAGCTGATCAGGACCAGGAAACCGCGGCTGGTGCTGCTGGACCTGATGCTTCCCGGAACCGATGGAATTAAACTGATGGAGCGCCATCCCGAGATGGCCGAGTTTCCGGTCATCTTCATCTCCGGATACGGAAGGGACGAAACCATCGCCAGGGCCTTGAAGGTCGGGGCTACCGACTACATCGTCAAACCCTTTTCGCCGACGGAACTGGCGGCGAGAGTCCAGGCGGCCCTGCGGAGGCACCACGAGCCGCCAGAACCCTTCCGGTTGGGCCATCTGGACATCCACTATGCGGAACGCCGAGTCATCCTCAACGGCCGTCCGGTGCAGTTGACCGCTACCGAATACGAACTGCTGCGGGTGCTCTCCGTCAATGCCGGAAGGGTCACAACCTACGGGTCGCTGCTGCGCCAGGTCTGGGGCCGGCTCAACTCCGGCGACTTTCGTCCGGTGCGCGCCTTCGTGAAGAAGCTCCGCCGCAAGCTGGGCGACGACGCGGCCAATCCGACCTACATCTTCACCGAGCGCCAGATCGGCTACCGAATGGGCATGCCGGGCGACTTGTGAGAACCCGCTTTACCGGTTCGAAGAGGACCGCTACGCGAATTCGCCACCGGCATGGGATGCGGGAAGGGACCGGCCCGCACCCGATCAAGACGGTCTGCCGATGGGCAGGAGTTCGACCCCTTCCCCTTCCCCAGGCCTCTTGATGCGGAAACGGACCGACGTCACCTCGGCCCCGTGGGGACCGAACCGGTTCTTGAAGCCTTCCCGCTGGCCGACCATGAAGATGGAGCCGTCCTCCAGAACGCAGGCGCTGGGGTAGTACGACTTGGGATCGCACTTGAAGCCGCGGCCCGGCGCCGGTTTCACCCAGGTCTTCCCATTGTCGCGGCTGTAGACTACCTCTCCGTTGTTCGGCACCTTCGGATCGTCGCTCTCGAGCCTGTGGCGGCCCCCGAAGACGACGGCGGTCACTCCGTCGGGCGTCGCCACCACGTCTCCCCGCCGGAACAACTTGGGGCCGAGAAACTCGCTTCCGAAGTAGGGGTCCTCGATGATGGGGTCGGTCAGGAGCAGGCGCGGCGCGGACCAGGTCTTTCCGTCGTCGTAGGACTGAAACCAGGCCGACGTGGGCCGGCAGGGGAAGCCCAGGCTGCCGTCCGGCAGGTAGGCGGCGGTGCCTTCGTCCATGTCGTAGTCATTGCTGCCGATCACCGACACGGTCGACCAGGTGCGGCCCTTGTCCCCGGAGCTCATGAGGAGCATGAGCCAACGGGGGTATTCGCTGGGCCATCCCTTTCCTCCGGGAATGGGCGCGCCGGAGGAGAAGATCCGGAGCGACCCGTCCTTGCCCTCGAACATGCTGTACGGAGCGTCCATATCGGCGAGCCCGACGAAGCGGGTCACCTCCTTCCAGGTGTGGCCGTTGTCGTCGCTTCTGAAGATGAGGGTCTTGGATTGCCGGTTGACCGCGATTCGGGCGTACTCGACGGCAGTCGTGGGCATCCGGTTGAAATAGCCCCAATGAGGTTTCAGGCGGACTCCGGCGAACATGGCCCCGTCACTCAACTGCGTCACGTCGCCGACGTAGTAGGCGCCCCGCACGGCCGGAAAAGAGCGGGGCCGGCTCCAGGTCAGTCCCTGGTCCCGGCTGCGGACCCACATCATCCGTCCGCCCTCGGGCGCCTCCCAATCCGCGAGCCATTCCAGAGTCCCTCGTGTAAAGCGCTCCTTGTCCTCAGCAGGTATGTCCCAGGGGGTGGGCCAGGAAGCGTGCCAATAGCCGGCCGAGAAGGTCATGAACAGGTCGCCGTTCTGCAGCCGGCACACGGTCGGCCACCCGCAATAGCCGCCGAACCCGCGGAACGGCTCCGGCGGATTAACGTCGGGAGAGACGACGATCTTTCGGTACTTCTCGAAGTCCACATTGGGCTCGCCGCCCGTAATCACGGCCTCGACCGGTGGAATGGAACCCGCAGCTGACTTCTTTTTTTCGGCTCTGCCGAGACCGGTGGCGGCCAGAGCGGTTGCGGACATGGACAGGTATTCCCGGCGGGTCAATCGGACAGCCATTCCGTGGTCTCCTCGTTGGGTCGAACTGATACAAGACGACCGAGCCCGACAAGGGGTCCGGTCCAAAACCTGACCATTATCGCACTTGGGTTTCCCACTTCTGAGAAAAACATGGGGCACCCTTGGAGGGGGACATTCTTGTCCCCCTCTTCGCCGCGGTTGCTTTCGCTGGGCTCCGGTGGGGCCGGAGTTGGGCGAATAGGAGGGGGGACTTTCCTGTCCCCCCGTGGGAGTGGGGGTAGGAAAACCCCCACTCCTTCTTTTTCTCGCAGGATTTCGCCGGACCGGGGCCGGTGGGGGAGCATCTACTTGATTGGTGCCGCCAACGTTTGCAGTGAATTGATCTGAGCAGACTTGAACCGGGCAATGGGTGGGTTCGAAGAGGGGGACAGGAATTAGGCCCCTATTTGTCGATCCACCGGCCTTTCCCTTCCACGAAGCGCGCTTCTCCGACCACGCGCCCGTCTCTGCGCGCGACCCACTTGCCGTGCTGCTTCCCGTCCCGATAAGAGCCTTCGTGGGTGGTCCCATGCCCGTCGCGAATGACCCACCTTCCGTGGCGCTGTCCCTTCACATAGCGGCCTTCCCCGACGGTCCCGTTGGTCCAACGCTCCACCCAGTTCCCGTGCCGCTGTCCTTCAGAAAACTTGCCCTCCGAGACGCCGCCGTCCGCCCAGTGCATGACCCAGCGCCCGTGCCGCCTTCCGTTGCGGAGGCGCCCCGCGGTTTCGATGGTTTCCCGGTCATGGTCCCAGGTCCATTTCAGGGTGCCGGTCCCGTGAGCCCTGCCCTCGCGACACTCTCCCGTCCAACTCACAACGGCGTCCGGCCGGTGATTGGAAGTCCAGACAAAGCACCCGGGCGGGCCGGGCAACTCCCTCCAGCAGGCGGCGCCCTTGGCCCGGTCCGCGCACGTGGGTTCGCCCTGGAACAGGGCCGGCGGCGCCGGGCGGGACTTTCGACCGGTCTCCGTCTCGGCCAGGGGAACGCTCGACAGGACCAGGGCCAGAACACTCGAAATGCCTAGGGTCATGGGAGTTTTCTCCCGTGTGTCCTTTGCGCCCTCGAGAGTCGTTTATCCCGGATGCGCAGCATCGCTTCAGGACAGCGGCGAGATCAGGAGGTTGCCGTAACGATCCACGTCCACCCGGAAGCCGGGCTGGACCAGGGTCGTGGAATCGATCTCCTCGACGATGGCGGGACCCTCGATCCGCTGGCCGGCCTTGAGCCGGGCCCGGTCGTAGATGGCCGTGGGCACGAAGTCTCCGTGCGACCCGAAGTACACCGGCCTCTCGGCCACGGCGGACGCTGGGGCGCCGTTTGCCGGCGGGATCTCCCGGAGGCGCGGCTTCTGAATGGCCCCCAACGCGGTCAGCCGAAAATTCACCAGCTCGATGGGCTGGTCCGGGTAACCGTGACCGTAGGCCCGGTCGTGCTCGACGTGGAACCTCTCCACCACGTCCTCCAGTTCGGCGGCGGTCACGCTGTCCCCCGGGCATTCGATGGGAAGCTCGTAGGATTGTCCCGCGTAGCGCATTTCGATCTGACGCTGAAAACTGATGTCCTCCTCCGCCAACCGCTCCCGCCTCAGGACCTCCCTCCCCTGCTCTTCCATGGCGGAGAAGATGCGATTGATCTCGTCGAAGCCCGCCCGGTCCCTGGGCATGATCCGGGTCTGGGAAAACTCGTGCTTGAGATCGGTGACCAGCAGGCCGAGCGCGGAGGCCGTCCCGGGACTCGGGGGCACGATGAGCAGCGGGATCTGCATCTCGGCGCACAGGCGATTCGCGTGCAGCGGCCCGGCGCCGCCGAAGGCGACCATCACCAGGTCCCGCGGATCGTAGCCGCGCCGCACCGTGATGATCCGCAGCGCGTTGGTCATCTCGGCATTGGCGATCTCCACGATCCCGTTGGCGCACTCCACCGCTTCCATCCCCAGGCGCCCGGCGCATCGGCCGAGGATCCCCTCGCCGGCGGCGTCCACGTCCAGGCCCATCTCTCCACCCAGAAAGAACTCGGGATTGAGCCGTCCGAGAACCAGGTTGGCGTCCGTGATGGTGGGTTCCGTCCCGCCGTGTCCATAGCAGATGGGGCCCGGGTCGGCTCCCGCGCTCCGAGGTCCCACCCGCAGAATCCCCCCCATGTCCACCCAGGCGATACTTCCTCCGCCTGCGCCGATCTCCACCAGGTCGATGACGGGGGTCCGGATCGGATAACCGCTGCCGCGCGACTGGCCGACGCCGGGCAAGGCCTGGGCGCCGACTTCGTACTCCTTGGTCACCTTGGGGCGTCCGTCCAGAATCAGGCCCACCTTGGCCGTGGTCCCGCCCATGTCGAAGGAGATGATGTCCTTGTAGTCCAAGCCGCCGGCGATGTGGTTGGAGACGATCACGCCGGCGGCCGGCCCCGACTCCAC
>JAJDTT010000034.1 GCA_022827025.1 Acidobacteriota bacterium | reverse complement strand
AGGGCAGTTCCTCCGCCGGTTGTCCCGCTCTCAGCCAGGCGGCGATCTCTTCGGCGTGCCCCAGGCGGCGCAACGCCAGGGACGACGCGCTGCCGTGGATGACCGTGTCCCAGAAGGCCAGGTACTCCACTCCGGCGCCGTAGAGGGCATGGGCCTTGCGCCTGTATTCGGCCACCGGCAGGTTGCGGGGCATGACGTTCAGGGCGAGTTTCGTCCCCGTCCCCCGGGTCAGCGACACCCACGCGGCCACGTCCCGCGGGTCTTCCCACGACGGCTGCCAACTGAAGAGGTGTTTGGCCGAGGAGTAGGGGATCAGGGTGTCCACCAGCCCCTCCCGCACCCAGGTCTCCGGATCCAACCCGAATTCCAGGTTCTCCTGCAGGCTGCCGAAGACCCAGGCCGTAATCTCGAAGGGCTCGTCGCGGCTCTGCTCCCGGGCCGATTCTTCCAGCGTCCGGCGCAGGTCCTTCATGAACCGGGTGGCGGCCCGGCTTCGGTAGGCCAGCCAGTCGCGCCATTCGGGGTCCTGCTCATCCAACTCCCTGGGATCCTTGCCGGACTCACCCTGGAACCCCTCCACCAGGGGAGCTTCATACTCGACGTACGGAGGCTGGCGGTTGTAGAGGATGGCGATGCCGTCGACGGGGTACGCGGCCATCTCGCGGACGAAGCTCAGCATGGTGTCCCGGACACCGGGAAAGGCCAACGACATGGCGGTCCCGGGCGTGCCGTCGCGATGCACGGTCCGCCACTCGGGATGCCGGTCCCAGAAGCCTCCCCGGTTGAAGGCCTCCCAGGGCGGCGGCCAATAGAACGGCCCCCACCCCAGCCGGTAGTTGACGTGGATCTCGAGACCCATCTCGCGGGCGGCCTCGGCCGCCACCCGGAGTGGGTCGATCCCCTTTTCCACGTACTCGGTCCAGGATTCGACCAGCAGCCGGTCGCCCGTCCTGACGAAATCCTCCAGGGGATAGTGTTCCCGCGTCCACATCCTTCCGATTCGGGTGAAGTAGTTGCAGACGTCCCCGTGGATCCCATCCCAGTAGATCCGCCGGAAGTCGCTGTTGCGGTAGGGCTCCAGGTGGGAGCGGACGAACTCGGCCGAGGCCGGCTCCGCGCGCCCCCAGGCCACGGCCCAGGAGTCGTTGTAGCCGAAGAGCCGGCGGGTGTCGGTCCGCTTGCGGTCCTGCTCCAGGGTGGCCACCTCCTCCGGATTCAGCGGCACCAGCTTGACGTAGGCGATCCAGGCCTTCTCGCACGGGTTCCCGTACTCCTGGTCCGGAGGGACGACCCGCTGGCACGGTTGCCGGAGGATGAGGTCCTGGCCGCTCAGGTCGGCGGTCTTGAAATAGACTTCCTGAATCCGGGGGCCCCGGACGGTGTCGTCCTCGGGCACCCCCGAGGTCAAGCCCTTCGGCGCCGGCAGGAACAGCGTCGAAAAAGCAGGGTCGCCGCTCAGCCTGGCCCGCACGTTCATGTTCTGGTAAGGCCTCCAGGCGGTGTTGAACATGCCGACGTACACATCGTGAACGCCCGCCGTGTCCAGGCCCAGAGTCAGGTCGGGAGCTTGGGCCTCCTCCCCCGCAAAGACCAGGGTTCCCTTGAAGTGCGCGGTCTCGTAGTCGATGAGCCTCCAGGCGAAGCGTTTCTCCTGCCGGGTCAGGGCCGATTCCGGTTGTGCCCGGCTCAGGTCGGCGAAGTAGATGGGAGTTCCGGTCCGGTGGAAGATGGGGAGCCGGCCGTCCTCCCGGGTCTCGACCGGAGCCGGTTGAGTACAGCCCGGGAAAAGAACGGCAGCCGTCAGGACCATGAAGAACAGGGCTCGAAATCCGGCTCCGGAGCCGTCCGAAGCGGCGGCGGGACGCTTCCGGCCGGGCGTGATTTCCGGGTTCATGGCCACTGTCCTCTACTTTCCGGTTCGGCTCTCCTCCAGGATCCAGTCGGTCAGGAGTTGGAGCTCCTGGCTGCGGAGCCGATGGGCGAACTTGGGCATCCCGGAGTTCTGGCTGCCGTAGAAACGGGGCTGGGAAGAATCCCTGATGATTCCGCTCAGCCACTCCGGTGAACCGTAACCGGTCAGGTCCGGTCCCAGAGCCATTCCCGACCCCGAAATCTGCGGATGGTCGAGTTGATGGCACATGACGCAGCTTTGGGCCCCGTCCGAAGTTCCTGCCGAGAAAACGCGGGCCCCGAGCGCCATGAGTTCCGCGTCTGCCGCCGCCGATTTGGGGTCGCCGGGCTGGTGAATGATGAACGCCGACACGGCGTCGATCTCTCGCCCGGTCATGAGGGGGATGTTCTTCCGGGCCCACTGGACCATGGTCCCGTCCCGGTGGCGGGTCCGTCCGAAGAAGCGCTCCGACGAGGGATCCCTCAGAAACCCGGCGACCCATTGCGGAGTGCCGAATCCCGCCAGGTCGCTGGCGCTCGGGGCGACCGCCACGGACTCTCCATCCCTGACCTCCGTCACCCGGGCCCCGGTTCCGTCATGACCGTCCCAGCGGTGACAGGCTGAGCAGTTGTCCCGAAACAACGGCGGACCCTGAGTCTGCGGGTCCCGGTGCAGCATCGCCAGGGCGCCGTCGGGAGGAATCCCGTTCTCCCTGGCCAAGTCCAGGATGCGCCGGGCCTTCTGTTGCGCCTCCGCCAGTCCCGCCTGGTACATGGGCCGGGTCTGGTCCTCCCGGACGGCCGTCACCGTCAGCAGCAGTGCGCCGGTGAGCGTGGCGAAGGTGATCCCGACGCACAACGCGTGCCCCCGGCGGACGCGGCCCAGAAAGGGGAAACACAACATGACTCCGACCACGAACGAGGGAATCACCACGGCGCCGATCACCTCGCTCCGGCCCGGGAAATACTTCAGGAACTGGTACAGGAAGAGCAGGTACCACTCGGGGCGTGCCGAAGGAGAGGGCCGGGAAGGGTCGGCCGGCGCATCCAGGGGAGCCCCGCCTTCGGGTCCGAAGACGAAGCCCCGTTCCGAACCGCTCCAGCCCGTCAGCGCCACCAGCACCACCAGCACGGCCAGGCAGGCCACGCCATCCAGAAACGCCTGCCGGGGCCAGAAAGTGGCCTCTCCCTTGGCGTCCTCGGGATGCGTCACCCCGTGGCGCCGAAACAGGACGACGTGCAGCACCGTCACCAGCACCAGCAGGGCGGGCAACAACCCGGCGTGGAGCGCGAAGAAGCGGGTGAGCGTGTGATGGCCGTAGGTGGGTCCGCCCAGCAGGAGGCGTTCCAGGGTCGGCCCCAGCAGGGGGACGATCCCCAGGATCTTGGTGGTCACCTGGGTGGCCCAGTATCCGCGCTCGTCCCACGGCAACAGGTACCCGGTGAGGGACGTTCCCAGCACCAGCCCCATGAGAAGCAGGCCGAACCACCAGTTGATCTCGCGGGGAGACCGGTAGGCGCCCGCGATGACGACCTGCAGGAGGTGGCAGACCAGCAGCACGATCATGGCGTGGGAGGCATAGTGATGCAGCCCCCGGATGAACCAGCCCAGCTCCATCTGGTGTTGGATGAAGTAGACGCTCTCCCAGGCCGACCGGATCGAGGGACTGTAGGCGGTCCAAAGGAGGAGGCCGGTGAAGAGTTGGAGCAGGAAGGTGAAGACCAGGGTGCTGCCCCAGACATAGCGCCACCTGGCGCCGCCCGGGATCGACTCGTAGAGCAGCCAGGACAGGAGTCGCCGGTAGCCCGTTCTGCGATCCAGCCAATCGCTCACACGGCTCACGAGATGGCGATCCTCTCGGTGACGCCGGGTCGAAACTCCTGGTAGCGGACCAGGATCTCGCCCTTCTCGATCTTGACCTCCAGCTCATCCAGACCCCGGGGAGACGGGCTCTCCGGATTGGAGATGGCGCCGTCCAGCCCGAAGGAGCTGTCGTGGCAGGGACAGAGGAACCGCTGCCTGGCCGTTTCATATCCGACGAAGCATCCGGCATGGGGACAGATGACCTGGAAGGCCCGGATACCGGTCTCCTGCCGCACCAGGTAAACGGCTCCCAGAGGAACCTGGGCGCCCACCTCCCAAGCGTCCCGGCGCCGGCCTCGCACCATGAAGTGACGGGGGGTGCCCAGCGGCAGGCTGTCGACGGAGGCAACGCGGCTGAAGCCGTGCTGCTCGGCACGGCGGCGTAGGGGATTGAGGAGGAAGAGAAGGCCCGCTCCCAGGGGAACGGCCAACAGGCCGATTCCCATGACGCCGCCCATCAATTTCCGAAACCACTCGCGTCGTCGCATGATGCCGGGATCGCCGGCGTCATCCATCCGAGCCGGCAGCGGGGACAAGGATACCGCAATCAGGTGGCGGAAGTCGGACTGAAACAATCACGATTTGAAGCGTTCCGATTCGGGCCGATTTCAGCTCTTGCCCGGCGCCGGGATCCCATACCGGTGCAACGTGCTCTCCAGGGTCGGCCGCCCCAGTCGAATCCTCCCGTCATTGAGCAGGTAGGAAAACAGATAGCCGGCGCCCAGCATGAGGATGCCGATGAGAAAGCAGTACATGACGGCCCGGTCGGGGTAGGTGTCCTTCAGATACCCCATGTAGAGGGGGCCGCAGATGCCGGCGGCGGCCCACGCCGTGAGAATCACGCCGTAGATGGTGGACATCTTCCTGCTGCCGAAGACGTCGAGCACGAAGGGGGGCATGGTGGCGAATCCGCCGCCGAAGCAGAGAAGCACGTAGCAGACCAGAACCGAGAAGATCCAGGGGTTGGTCTCCGTCATGAGAACCCCGAAGACCACCATCTGGCTGGCCAGCAGGATGCGGAAGACGGCAGCCCGGCCCAGGCGGTCCGAGAGGAGTCCCCAGAACAGGCGTCCCACTCCGTTGCAGAGCGAACTGACGGCGATGAGCGTCGCGCCGTATGCGGCAAGCGTGGTCGGCTCGATCGAGGAATCGGAGAGCCCCCAGATCTCTTGGAGGAGCTCCGACTGGAAGCTGATCACCGAAATCCCGGCGGCGATGTTGAAGAAGAAGACGATCCACATGATGACGAACTGGGTGGTGCCCAGATACGTCCGGGCGGACCGGGATTCGGCGGCATCCTGCCGGATGCTTTGGTTTCCCGTAGTCTGAGCAGCAGGCGCGGGGGGATTGCTCAGGAGGAGGCTGCAGGGAATCAGGATGCAGGCGAAAATGATTCCGAGCCAGAAGAAGACCAGGGGCAGCGCTCCCGCCGTCCGGACGATCAGGAACGGCGCCAGTCCCTTGCTCAGAAGGAAGGCGCCGACTCCGAACCCCATCACCACGATGCCGGTGGCCAGCCCCTTGCGGTCCGGAAACCACTTGGCGACCGTGGCGACGGGCGTCACGTATCCGAAGCCGATCCCGGCGCCGCCGATCACGCCATACCCCAGGTAGAAGAGGGGGACCAGACCGAAATGGAGCGCCGTGCCGGCGATCAGGTATCCCCCGGAGAACATGATGCTGCCGGCCAGGGCCAGCAACCGGGGACCCAGGCGGGGCAGCATGCTTCCCGCCCAGGCCGCGGAGACGCCCAGCGAGAAGATGGCGATACTGAAGGCCCAGGCGGTCTGCGTATGGGTCCAGCCGATCTGCCGGACCAGCATGGTCTGGAAGAAGCTCCACGCGTAGACCGTTCCGAAGCAGATTTGAAGAGTCGTGCAGATGAGAGCTATGACGCTTCGCGGTAAGCGCACTGCTCGACTTCCTCCTACCCGGCCTGTCCCGGCGGTGCGGCGGACCCCATCGAACCGGGCCTGCGTTCGGAAACGTAACGAAAGAGGCGGGCCAGGTCTCCGACTTCATCGTCGCGGGCCAGCAGTTCGTCGTCCCTCGCCGGGTGCGGGTCCCGGTTGCCCGCCAGATCGACGGCGTACGCCAGGAGACCTCCCAGCGGTTTTGCCGCCAGGTTGACGAACCAGATGGAAGCCAGAACGCCGACCACCAGAAAGATGCAGATCAGGATGACCTGCTGGCCGATGGCCCGCTGGATCTTGAGCGCGACCAGGTCCAGGTCCATCCCCACGTGGACCGTACCGGCGACGCCGGCCAGGATGGGGCTGCCCACTTCTATGAAATCGCCCATCCCCGGAATGCTCCGTTCGACCGGCTCGGTGCTGGACGGATCGCTGGAGCGGACCTGCTCGGGAATGCCGGGTACGAAGGTGTGAGCCAGGTATTCGCCCGATTCACTCGTGATGTAGATGTAGCGGATGCCCTGAATCTCCACGAACTGGTCGATCATCGACTGCAGGGTCGCCAGGTTCCGGTTCAGGAGGATGTCCACGCTGGCGTCGGCGATGGTCTTGGCGATGTTTCGGGTGTTGGACTCGTATTCCGCCGACAACTGGGTGTCGACGGTATAGATGCACAGGATCGACGTGGACAGGACGATCAGGCCGAAGAGGGCGAAGATACCGAACCGGGTTTTCTGGAACAGCTTCTGAATCTTCATTTCAAGAGACCCAACCCTGCCAGTCGTCGAGAGTCACGAAGCGGCCGCCCTCGACGACGGTGTAATAGACCCTCTGAAGCCCCTGCCGGCGGTCGGGGCCGAACGAGACCCGTTCCCCGATTCCCAGGTCATAGTTCCGCACCGAGAAGACCGCCTTCTCCAATTTGGCTCGATCGTGCCCGCCCCCCATGCGCCGCAGGATCTCCGTCATCAACTTGGCGTCGAGGAATCCCTCCAGGCTGACGAAGCTCTGGGGGAACGGACTGTACGGTTCCTTGACCAATTCCCGGGGGACGGCCGGGTCGTAGCGTTCCATCAGTTCCCGGTACTCGCGCACGGCCGGAATGGAGGTGTTCTCATAGCTGGGAACCACCTGGGAGTTGACCAGGTGCCGGGTGTATCGCTCGGCGTCGTCTCGCCCTTCCGTGAGCAGTTGAAGAAGGTTTTCGCTTCCCACGAAAGAGAGGTTGGCGATGGGAACCCGGAGGCCCAGGTCCACCGCGTCCCGCGCGAACGCGGCGCAGGCGGCGTACGAGCCGATGCAGATCACGGCGTCGGGGGAAGCGGACTGCAGGATTTCGACCTGTGCCCTCATGGTGCCGGTGAACCTTTGCCCGCGGCGGTAGGTGGCCTCCCCGGCCAGTTGCTCGCCGTGGGCCGCCAGAGCCGCTCGGACGCCCGCCCAGCCGCTCCTGCCGTAGGCGTCGGCCTGGTAGAAAACTGCGATGCGCTTCTTGCCGACGCGAAGGAAATTGTCGACGAGGCCGGCGGTCTCCTGCCGGTAGGACGCCCGCAGGTTGAAGGCGAAATCGCCGTAGGGCGGTTCTCTCTGAGGCTGGGCTCCGGTAAAGGGGAAGAAAAGATAGACCTTTTCGTCCTGGAACTTCTTGAGCAGCGGCAGCACCCGTGTCACCGTCGGCGTCCCCACGTAACCGAACAGGAGGAATACCTGGTCCTCCAGCATGAGCTTCATGGTGTTCCGGACGCAGGGGTCCGGCTGGTAGCCGTCGTCGTAGAGCTTCAGGAGGATCTTGCAGCCGTTGACCCCGCCCTTGTCGTTGACGTGGTTGAAGTAGGCCATGGCGCCGCGGTAGAGCTCGCTGCCCAAGCCTCGGGAGGGGCCGGAAAATGCGGCGGACATGCCCAGGACAATCTCGTTCTCCTGCGAAGCGGAGAGTGAGTCTGCGCGAGTTGCTTGACCGGCCGCGGCAGACGTGGAGCCGGCTCCGGCAGTCCGGTGACTCATCCGGACCGTCGCTGCCAGACCCGCAAGTCCGCGAGTCAACAGCAGTCTTCGTGTCATGGCCGGAGTACGTCGTGCCCGCATGGGACTTTCGCCTTCGATTTCGTCAAGGATACCTAATTTGGGCTTTTGGGTGGACTTTCCCAATTTTCTCTCCTGGTTCGCAGGGGCGACCCTTGTGGCCGCCCTCGCGGCGCCGGCAACCGGTGGCGGCGGTGGGATCGAATCATTGGCAGAGGTGGACCTTGATGGACCCGGAAGACTTGTCGGCGGCGACGCGGAAGGCTTCCTCGACCGATTCCAGGCGGAAACGGTGGGTAACGAGGCGGGTCGCATCCACCCGGCCGGTCGCCATCAGGTCGATGGCCGCGCCGAAGTCGGTGTCCAAACCGGTCGATGCGTAGCAGTGGGATCCGGTCACGACAACCTCGGATTCCATAACCCGGCCCAGGTCCACCTCCACGGGCTCCGGATAGCCGGCCACCAGAACCACGGTGCCGCGGGGCCGGACAATCCGAAGGGCGAGGTCGAAATTGCCTCCTCCGCCCACCGTCTCGATCACCGCGTCCGGCCGCGGTCCCCGGCTCAGGCCGCTGACCCAGTCGTCGAGGCCGCTCTCGCCCAGCACGAACACGTGGTCGGCGCCCAGATCCCGGGCCGTCCGAGCCTGTTGCGGGTACTTGACGGTGATCCAGGTCTCCCGCACGTTCGCCGCCTTCGCCGCCGCCAGGCAGAACTGGCCAATGGTTCCGCCTCCCAGGATCGCCACCCGGTCCCGCCAGGTCGCGCCGGTCTGGCCCACCGCCCGGCAACCGACCGCCAGGGGTTCGACCAGGGCCCCTTCTTCGAAGCTCAGGCTCGCCGGGAGGCGGAAGAGGGCCGAGGCGTGAGCGGTCGTGTACTCGGCAAAACCTCCGTGCGTATCCTGCGACACCCAGCGACGCTCCCGGCAGTGGTTGTAGTGGCCGCACCGGCAGTAGCGGCAGCGGCCGCAGTGGGAGAAGCACTCGATGGCGACCCGGTCTCCCGGCTCGATTCCCGTGACCCCTTCGCCCAGTTCCACCACGACGCCGGAGGTCTCGTGTCCCAGGGCCAGGGTTCTGGATTGGGGCCAGTGCCCCCAGTAGACATGCAGGTCACTCCCGCAGATGCCGGTCTGGCGGGTATCGATGGTGACGTATCCGGGCTGAGGCGGACGCCGCTCCACTTCCTGCAGACCGATTCGCCCGATACCCCGATAGATGGCGGCTTTCATGATCTCGGTGGAGCGGCGGGAGCCGGTGGAACCAAACTAGGCCAGCAGCTTCTCGATCACGTTGCCGGCGACATCGGTCAGGCGGAACTCCCGTCCCTGGAAACGGAAGGTGAGCCGCGTGTGATCCAGTCCCAGCAAGTGCAGGATGGTGGCGTGGATGTCATGGACGTGCACCGGATCCTCCACCGCGGAGAAGCCTAGCTCGTCCGTCTTTCCGATCGTCTGGCCGGGCCGGATACCGCCCCCGGCGAACCACACGGTGTAGGCGTCGATGTGGTGGTTGCGTCCGATGGAGTCCCGTTTCTCCCCCATAGGCGTCCGGCCGAACTCTCCCCCCCAGACCACCAGGGTGGAGTCCAGGAGGCCCCGCTGCTTCAGGTCCCGGACCAGGGCCGCCGAGGGTCGGTCGGTCTCCCTCGTGACCTTGTCGAGCCCCTCCTGAAGGTT
>JAJDTT010000009.1 GCA_022827025.1 Acidobacteriota bacterium | reverse complement strand
TGTGCCGTTGGCGTCGTCGCGCTGAAGCGTCGTCGGGTTGATCTTGTGGGCGAAGTGCAGGGCGTCGGTCTCACCGATGACCCGATTGGTCCAGGGTTGGTTCTTCTCCATCACGATGACGCTGCCGATGGGCCAGTGATCTTTGCCCTCATCGACGTTGTAATGGTTGGTGCGGCCGAAATCCGATCCCATCACCACCACAAGACGGTCCGCCACTCCGTGTGTCTCCGCATACTCCCAAAGAAAGTCGACGGAATCCGTCAGATTCCCCAACAGCCAGTTGTGCTCCAGATCGTGGTTGGCGTGTGTGTCGAAACCACCCAGCCAGAGATCCGCACTGACCGCGACCCTCGCCTTGAAAGCGAGGATCGCGAGTTGTGCTTGGCGCCGCAGTTCACTCTCGTGGGTGTTGACGGGGCCTGCGAACTCCTCCGGTTGCTCCAACTCGTGCTCCGGCGGAACGAGGGCGGCATAAGCTTTCAAACCTTCGGTCGCGTCGGGAGAGAGAGCCGTGCGATAAAGACTGCGATTGCGGGCAGCTCGGGGCATCAGGCTCGGTGCTGCCGTGAGCCGCGCGATGTTGGCATTCTGGAACGCCCTGATGGTTTCCCAGTTCGACGAGATGAAATGCACAAGCTGAAACCCACCGCGCGTCCGGAAACCAAAGTTCGGGATAGCGACATTGCGGATCAAATCCGCCCCGTGCAAGCGAGTAAACGGAGTGAGATTGGCCGTAGCGCCGAATCCTCCAAAGTTCAGATAGGACAGCGAAAGGCCCGGGCCATGATGAGCGGCAAGCAACGCGGTCAGGCTCGGGTATCCTTCCGAAACGCGGCCGCTCCAGTTGTGGACGATCCCTGTGGTGTGGGAGTTCGTTTGTGCGTCGACCCCGTTGATGACCAGCATTCGATCGGAGTACTTGTCGAAGAACGTCCTGTTGTTGGCGAAATCGGCATAGAAGAGATTGCCCGCTTGGCGGACCTCTCCGTTCTCGGCCCAGTGGTTGATGACCTTTTCGCCGGGTGTGTTCGCCTTCGGATCGCAAAAACTCGTCGGGTCCCACCCGCCGTCCGCCTGGACGAAGACAAACAGTTTGCCGTCGTAGTCGGCAGCGTTGGCGAAGGGCACCTGGAATCCAGAGACGGTGCCAGCAGCCCCGGCCAACAGCTTCTTGACAAAGGTGCGTCGTTTCATTTCTCTCCCCGGTTCAATGAGCATGACTGATCGGGCAGATGCCTAGGAGACCGTCCGAGAACTCGAACAATCACGATTGTTAAAAACCTATCTCCTTACAAATAAACAACTTACGAATTTCGATTTGGGGAAAATTCGCATTCTCGGCCAGCCTCCTAGAGATAGAGGTACCGGTAATCCATCAGAAGATAGGCCAGCACCGCACTCCAAGCTCGGGTCTCAGGACTTTCTTCGCTAAAGTTGGCTTCCTCAAGTATTTCTTCGAGACGATCCTTGTTGTAGACCAAATCGCCCGACGTATCTTCGCGAGTGTAAACATCGTCCGCGATTCCTTCGAAATAGAACAGGTCGAACCACCAATCCCGACGGCATACGTAAGAGCAATTCCCGTTCTCGCACTCCTCTATGGGATGGTAATCGCTGAACTCATACTCCCGCTCATGCTCCCATACTTCAACGAACAACTGGAACGCCGTTTCCACGTCGGGGGAATCGACAGCGACCGTCACCCCGAGGAGTTTTTCGTGTAGTTCGACCAGCTTGTTCCGGATCCTGTCGGCGGCCCGAGAGGTCTCGATGTCCGATTCGACCTTGATCTCCAGAATGGCGGCTTCTTCACGGGGATCCTTCAGGTTTTGAAATGCAATGACTTCGATCTGGTAGCCGCCATCCGCAGGAATCGAAATGGGAATGTCCAACCAACTATGGCACCAGTTGATTGTATAACCATCATGCCGCCGCGTTGACTCGTCGTAGCGGGGCCATCCGTCGCACCCTTCCCACTCGTCCTCCAGTTCGGCCCGTAACCTGACCTTGGGCAGAGTCTCGAGTTCGACACGCGAGACGACCGCGCCCGCCTGATCGCGAATAATCACCTCATCCAGGATCAAGTTGCGGCTGGATTCAGTTTCGGGATTCCAAACGTTGTTCGGGTCGTACCTGAGGCGCAAGGTATGGGATCCAGCAAAAAGTTCCACGGGCCATGACTTCGTCTCTCGTTTCTTCCAGGAATCAGCCTCGATGAAGGCTGTTCCAGAAAAGTCCGAAACCGGAGACACGTGCTCCTCGATCCCGCCGAAAAGCCGACGCTTCTCGTCCGGCAAGAGCCGGAACTCGCGCTTCACGATCGGACAACTAGCTTCGGCGGCGTGGCTCTGAGCGACGGCTGCCATTAGTGCCGTCACGTCATCCGCCCGTTCGGTGACGGCGTCCGAGTCGATTCCGCCGTAAACCAAACCATAATCGCTTTTGTCTCCGGTCAGCCTAGCCTGAGCGAAACCGCTACCATCAATAGACCTTCCCCAACCGTATCCAGTCAGCGTTTGAGTCTTCCAAGCCAACTCTTCCGGTGTGAGCAGTCTTTCGGCACCAGCGTTTCGGAGAGCCGCCAACCGCACCGGATCATCATCTTCGATCGACTCCGCGCGGAACCAGGGCGAGAGCACGATCTCCACCAGCAGGTCTTTCAGGTTGTAGGGTTTCCCACCAGCGATGCCCGTCCGGAACGCCTCGGCGAGTCGTTCCACTTCTGCGGATTGGGCGTTGGAAGCCAGCAGCATCGCCTCAAAGTCGCTGTCGGTTCTGTCCTCTGGAGGTTCCGCCACCTCGACGCCCAGGATCGCCGGCCACCAGAACTTTACGGTCGCTTCGGCAAACCGGTCGTCCGCCACGATCCGTTCCACCAGCCACTGCAGGCTGTTTTCCGCGTTGGGCGCGATCTCGTCGTCGAAACCGGGCTCGCGCATGTCCCGGTACCAGGAGTCGCCGTATTGGTAGGGCGAGTGGCCGCCATCCGGCGGATACTTGTAGAATTTGTCCAGGGAGTCCAGCCCTCCCCGTTCGTCCCGGTAAAACCCCTCTTCTCCGTAGTTCTGAAAGGTTCCGGCCACTGGATCCATGACGCGATGACAGACCGTGCAAGCGGGGTTCTTCATCGTCGGGTTGTCGGTATCGGCGAGCGCAACGGGATCGGTCGTCCGTGATGCCGACTTCTCGATATCCAGCCCCAGAAAATGGTAGTAGGTCCAACGGGACCGGGCGCGGTTTCGGTTGGTGGGCGTCGTAGGGTACCGCAACAGGAAAACGGTCGTATTGAGAATGCCTGCGTGAGGGTAGTCCGTACTCAGGTTGCCGGGATCGAGCACATGATCTCCGATGTCTCTCCTGCTCTCTACAACCTTGGACTCATCGCTCCGATAGTAGCTGAGGATTTCTGAAGGTTTGAACTCCAGCGGGTCTTCGCTGTCGTCGAATCTCGTGGAGGCACCATACCCCTCGGCCACAAACGGATTCGCCATGATGTAGTCGGCCGTCAGAACCTCAGCATAGGAAAGATCGTTCTCCACCACATGCGCGATCAACTCCAAGGGGGCGCGCGCGACTCCGAAGGCGACTCGACGTATCCAACGCTCATACTCCCGATCATCCCACCTGTTCTTGTATCCTTTCTCGATCGACTCCAAGGACTTCTCCCAATGCAAATTGACCAAGTCGACAAAATTGGAAAATCTCACATTAAGCGGTTGTGCATCGCGAAGGTGCCGATCCGTCAACAGCCGATCGTTGCTCGCCCGAATCAAGAACTGGTGAAACCCCTCTCCCATCATCAGTTCCCGGATCGCCGTCCGCAGATCTTCCTCCGTGCCGTTGTCGACGGTCTCCACTTCCTCCCGGGTTGGGATCTCTCCCCCGAAGATCAGCGCCGCCCGGCGTAGCGTCTTCCCCGGTGACGCCATCGTCACGGTGTCGAACAGCGTCTCCGGCGACAGGCCGGGACCGGAATCGTCGCCATGGCCCAGAAGGCCCAAGAAGTGCTCCATGTTGGCGAAGTCGTCCGAGCCGGCCGCCACCTGGACGCCGCCGCCGTGGCCCACGCCCTGGATCTTGTTCAGGATCAGATCGCCGCCGTCCTCCACGTCGGCCAGGAAATTCTCGAACACTGCCAAGTTGAGGGCGCCGTGGTCGGGGTTGGAAAAGGGGTGGAGGATCAACCGCGTGTGTCCGGACACGCCGCCCTCAACGTGGCAGTTGATGCACTTGGCTTGCACGATGGGACCGGAGATGTGGTTCAGGAAATAGTCCAGCGCCGATTCCGATTCCACCTCATCGGACTTGGTGGAATACCTCCCGGCGTCGGCCTTCAGGAAGGCCCCGCGCCAGTCCATTGCAATCGACGGCCCGAGTCGGCCATCGCTCAGCACGGGACACATGACGGTCACGTCCGGACGATCCGGCGTGGACGCGTACATGGTGTTCTTCATGCGCCGGTGCGCC
>JAJDTT010000285.1 GCA_022827025.1 Acidobacteriota bacterium | reverse complement strand
TCGTAGCGAGAAAGTGGAGAATCGAGGCCAGATTTTCACGATTTAGAGGTGCATAGTTGTTCTATTCGCCGAGAAATCGGGGAAATATGGACCGATTCTCCGCTTTCGCAGTAGATTAATTTCTGCCGCGCAGGCTCCTAGGTTGGGATGCTGGTCCCCAGCTTCGCCGTGGGAGCCGGTCCCGAGGATCTCAATCTGGTGATCTGGAAATGGGGCTTCCAGCGGCCGTACCGTGTCATCCTTATCGACGATGAACGTCGCCTGTCGAGGGGTTCTCGATGAAGAGGGGATGTCGGAGTACGGACCAAATGGGTATGGTAAAGCTGATATACTCGCGGCCCAAGGGGTTCGGAACACGATCAGGATGAGTTGGTTTCAGGCAGGGGACTCGTCGTGGCGAGGCGAGGCCGCCAGCGATAGGCCAAACCGATCAATCGGGAGAGTCTTTTTGCTGTCGGCGTTTGTCTTGACCGTCAGCATTTCAAGTCTTCTGGCCGCTCAGGAAGCGCCCGGACCCGATTTCGAGACCCACATCGGTCCCCTCTTCGAAGCCCACTGCCTGTCTTGCCACGGCGTGTCTCAGCCGCAGGGTGATCTCGACCTGACGACCCGCGAAAGCACCCTGCAGGGCGGGAAATCCGGTCCCGCGCTGGTGCCCGGTTCACCTTTGGAGAGCTTGCTGCTGGAAAAGCTCCACTCGGGCGCCATGCCCATGGGCGCCGATCGATTGAGCGACGATCAGATCGACCTGGTCCGGCGCTGGATCGAGGACGGAGCGCAAGCCGCGAAATCGGACACTGAGACAGTTTCCGTCGCAGCCGCTGAAGTGGTCGCCGGGCCTGAGACGGTGGCCACCATCCTCAACGTCAAGTGCCTTCTCTGCCACGGCCGACGCAACCAGGAAGGCGGCCTGGACCTGCAGACTCGAGCGAGTCTGCTCAAGGGCGGAGTCTCGGGACCCGCGGTGGTACCGGGTAAACCGGATGAGAGCCTGCTCATTCAACGGATCGAAAACTCGGACATGCCCCCCGTGAAGGATCAGGCCCGGCTCTCGGTTCGCGCCGTGACCTCGTCCGAGCTGGAGCGCCTCCGGGCCTGGATCGCCGCCGGCGCCCCCTACGATGAGCGGAAGCCGAAACCTGTGGTGGCTTCCCAGGACCCCCTCGTCGGCGATTCGGACCGCGATTTCTGGTCGTTCCGCACGCCGGCTCGGCCTCAGGTCCCTGAGGTCCAAAATCAGGATCGGGTTCGCACTCCCATCGACGCCTTCCTGCTGGAGAAGCTGGAACGGGAGGGCCACACCTTCTCACCCGATGCTCCGCCCCTGACCTTGTTGCGGCGGGCCTACTTCGACGTGACCGGCCTGCCCCCGTCCCCCGAAGCGGTGCAGGCCTACGAGAGCACGCCCAAGAGCTACGAAAAATTGGTGGATGAGCTCCTGGAATCTACGGAATACGGCGAGCATTGGGGCCGCCGCTGGCTGGACGCCGCCGGTTATTCCGACTCGGAGGGGCAGGTGTCCGCCGACGCGATTCGTCCCAACGCCTGGCGCTACCGCGACTACGTCATTCGTTCCCTCAACGACGACAAGCCCTACGACCGGTTCCTCCTGGAGCAGATCGCCGGCGACGAGCTGTTCGACTACAAGGCGGTGAAAGACCTGACTCCCGAACAGCGTGATCTGCTGGTGGCGACGGGATTCATGCGGATGGGTCCGGACGGGACCTACAGCGTGTCGCAGGCCTTCGTCCCCGAGCGACTGGAGGTGGTGGCCAGCCAGGTCGAGATCCTCAGTTCCTCGGTGATGGGGATCACCATGGCGTGCGCCCGATGTCACGATCACAAGTACGATCCCATTCCGCAGCGCGACTACTATCGCTTCAGCGCCATCCTGCGCACGGCTTACGACCCCTATGACTGGCTCTCTCCCAGCGAGACCCCGGTGGGTCCGGAGGCGGACTGGAACGACTCCAACATGCGCGTGCTCCTGGGAGCGCCCGCGGAGGAGGTCCGGGAAATCGAGGAGGCCAACGCTCCCGTTCTGCGTGAGATCGAGGAGATCGAGCAGGCCTTCGAGGAGACGGCGAAAGTCCTGCGCGAGAAGCTCCTGAAGGAGAAGAGAGCGGCAATCCCGGAATTGATCCGGGAAGAGGTGATGGCGGCTGAAAAGACACCTGTTCCGGAACGGACTCCGGTCCAGGAATACCTGGTCAATCGTTTCCAGGACCAGTTGAGAATCCTTCCGGAGGAACTGGAGAAGCGGTTCCCATCCTTCCAGAAGACGGTCAAGGAGAAGCGGGACGCCATTCAGGAGGTCAAGAAACGTCTCAAGGGAAACCCCAGGCTCCGAGCCCTGTTCGACATGGGCGGCCAGCCCACGGCGGTTCACGTCCTGGGCCGGGGACAACACCAGAATCCCTTGGATCCCGTGGCTCCGGGAATCCCGTCTTTCCTGGACATGGGCCTTGAGCCCTATCGTTTGGAAAAGCCGAAGTGGACGACCGACACCAGCGGCCGGCGATTGGCGCTGGCCAAATGGCTCGTGCAGCCGCGCCACCCGCTGACCGCCCGGGTTCTGGTCAACCGCGTCTGGCAGTACTACTTCGGCTCCGGCCTGGTGAAGACGGTGGGGAACTTCGGCCGGACCGGCTCCCCTCCCTCACACCCCGAGCTCCTCGACTGGCTGGCCACGGAGTTCGTCCGGAGCGGATGGAGCATGAAGGCGCTGCACCGGATGATCCTCACCTCCACCGCGTACCGGCAGAGTTCCGGGCGGAGTCCGGCGATCGACGGTGATCCCGACAACCGTCTGCTCTCCTACTTCCCCATGCGCCGGCTGGACGCCGACGCCGTCCGCGACTCCATCCTGAAGGTCTCCGGGCGGCTGGACCCGACACCGTTCGGACCTCCCGATGCCATCGAGGAGAAACCGGATGGAGAAGTGGTGGCCAAGGAGGCGAAGACGGGATACCGGAGAAGCATCTACCTGATGCAGCGGCGCTCGACTCCGGTCACCATGCTGGACACCTTCGACGCGCCCCAGTTGCGGCCCAACTGCCTGGTGCGGAATCGCTCCACCGTCTCGTCCCAGGCCCTGCAGTTGATGAACAGCGACACGGTCCGGGCCAGTTCCCGCTTCATGGCGGGACGAGTGATCGACGCGGTCGGCCGCGACCCGGAGGCGCAGGTCAAGCGAGTCTACCTGGCCGCTCTGGGCCGGCCCCCGTCGGACCGGGAACTGGATTGGAGCAGGTCGACTCTGGCGAAGATGACCGACGAGTGGAAAGGGCAACTGGACCAGGACTATTCCCCGGAGCCCAGGGAGGGCAGGGCCCGATGGCTGGCTCTGGCCACCTTCTGCCACACGATCTTCAACACCGCGGAATTCCTCTACATCGATTGAGGAGCCTGAATATGGACACTCTGACCCGATTGCGAGACCGGACCCCGAACTTGCCGAGCACACGGCTGCCGCGGCGAACCTTCTTCTCCCGGGTCGGCGACGGGTTGCACGGCGCCGCACTGGCGTGGCTGCTGGGCCGGGATCTTGCGGGCGCTAAACCCGACCTGAACGGAGTCCGTAACCGAGTCTACGACCTCCAACCGCGCCAGCCGCACTTCGACCCCAAGGCGACATCCGTCATTCAGTTCTTCATGAACGGGGGACCCAGCCAGGTGGACCTGTTCGATCCCAAGCCCGCCTTGGAGCGTTACGCGGGCAAACCGCCGGGACGGGATCTGGCCAGCACCATCGAGTTCATCAACGAAGCGGGCGGCTTCATGCCCTCACCCTTCAAGTTCAAGCGGTACGGCAAGTCCGGTGTCCAACTGTCCAACATGATGCCGCACCTGGCCGAGCAGGTGGATGACATCGCGGTGATCCGCTCCATGTACACCACCCATTTCAACCATGAACCCTCCATCTTCCTGATGCAGAGCGGACGGCCCTTCTCGAACCGTCCCAGCCTGGGATCCTGGGTCGTTTACGGGCTGGGCAGCGAGAATCAGAACCTGCCGGCCTACGTGGTTCTGGACGACCCCAAGGGATTGCCCATCAACCACATCCAGAACTGGCACTCGGGGTGGCTGCCTCCCGTGTACCAGGGCACGCGGGTCCGCGCGAAGGGTACGCCGATCCTGAACCTGAAGGCGCAGAACGAATACCCCGACCCGGTGCGGGATCTGGCGCGTTCCCTGCTGGGACGGCTCGACCGGCACCACCGGGACCAACGTCCGGGTGAGTCCGAACTGCAGGCGCGAATCACCAACTACGAGTTGGCGGCCCGGATGCAGTTGGCGGCCAGCGATGCCCTGGACCTCACCCAGGAGAGCGAAGCGACGCGGGAGATGTACGGAATCGGCCAGGAAGAGACCGACTCGTACGCACGGCGTTGCCTGATGGCCCGGCGCCTGGTGGAACGGGGCGTCCGGTTGGTTCAGCTTTATATCGAGGGCCAGATCTGGGATACCCACCAGAACCTGGAGCAAATGCTCGCGTACGCCTGCGGCAAGACCGACCGACCGGTGGCCGCCCTGCTGAAGGACCTGAAGCAACGGGGCCTGCTCGAATCGACGCTACTGGTCTGGGGCGGGGAATTCGGCCGGCTGCCTCTCTCTCAGAGCAGGCAGGGGAACCTGGCGGGCCGCGACCACGGACCTGCCGGATTCTCAGTCTGGCTGGCCGGAGGCGGGGTCAAGGGCGGGACCGTCCACGGAGCCACCGACGAGATCGGCTTCAGGGCCGTGGAGAACCGGGTCAGCGTCCACGACCTGCACGCCACCATCCTGCACCAGCTCGGCCTGGACCACCGGGAACTGGTCATGGTCCGCGAGGGCCGCAGCGAACGCCTCACCGACGAGTTCCCGGCCCGGGTGGTGAAGGAGATCCTGGCGTAGCGGTCCGCCGTGGCGCTTGCGGCCATACGTCCGCCGGCCGCGGCTTGTAGAAGCCGCTTCTCAGCCCGTCGATGTGCTCGAGCAGGTCAGGAGAAACGGCCTGCCAGAGCGGATCGAGCACGAACTGCACGCCTTCCCGCCGCGCGAGTTTCGCCGCCGGCACGAAATCCGAATCGCCGGAAACGAGAACGATCACGTCCGCGTGGCGTTTCAACGTGATGGAGGCGATGTCGAGACCGATTCGCATGTCGACGCCCTTCTGCCGCAAGGCAGGAGCAAAATCGCCATCGGTGAGGTCACCGACCCCGATGAGGCCGCTCAAAAGCCTCTTCTGGGGTCCTGCCTTCAGAATCCAGGGTCGGTTTCGGTCCTTGCGAACTTCCCCCAACCGCACCGCCAAGTTGGGATAGCCACGTAGAATCTGGAAGAATCTATTTCGAAAGCGGGCTTGGGGTGTCCTGGCATAGTTGATCGGGCGCTGGCCCACCGGTGTATGCGCCTTCCTTCTTGAATGTTCTCGGCGCGTGAAAAAAAGCCCCGAGGGATCGGCCTCGCTCATGATCGCCGATCCTGAGTCCAGGATGGGAGCGGGGCGTACTGCCAAGGGGCGAATGGCGTCAACATAGTCCATTCGGGCTCGAAGTTCAAACGCGCCGCCTCGCAGCCACACCGGCCGAACCCGATGACCGTAAGGACTTGGTTTCCCTCAATCCGGCCGCCCCTGGACTTACAGCCACCCCCCCAACCCGATGATCGTAGGGACTTGGTCTCCGTCAATCCGGCCGTCGCCCCTGGACTCGCAGCCACGCCCACCGAACCCGATGACCGTAGTGGACGCCCTCTTTCGTTGCAACGAGAAACTCATGGAGAAAAGGTGTGGTATTTTCAGCCGGGACGCGACCCGTCCTCGCCTTGAGCTCCGTCGTATGAGTGAGGTCTATTCGTCAGGCGAGGCGACGGTGAATCCAACAGGGAGACAACGATGGACCTCCAAGCCTACGCCCACCCGGCAGAGCTGCCTGCGAGCGAAGCCACCCGCGTTGCAAGACTCCTGGCGATTGACGGATCGGAATCGGTGAGTGACGTGCAACTTGCGCGGCACGTCGCCAATGGACTGTTCCCAAAGGCGGCATTAGCGTTGTCAGACGTGCTTGGCAGGAACCGTGTCGTGGGCTCCGTCATCCCCGAGGCCACCTTCAGGCGGGCGCGCAAGGCCGGGAAAACGCTCTCCAGGGACCACAGTGGAAGACTCTATTGCGTGGGGCGTGTTGTTGATGCGCTCGGCCGTGCGTACTACGGGGACCAGGAGACCATCAACGTGTTTCTGAACCGGCCGCATCCGCTCTTGGGCGGGGAGACGCCTTTCGACATGGCGCGTTCCGGTTCGGCGGGTGCGGAAGCCGTTCTGAACCTCATTCGTCGGGCTCAGGCCGGCTTTCCTGTTTGATGCATCGTCGCAAGCTGTCGGAAGCGATGCAGGCGTATCGAATCG
>JAJDTT010000075.1 GCA_022827025.1 Acidobacteriota bacterium | reverse complement strand
GGTGGGAGCGTTCGTGTTCTCGACGTCCCTGATCCTGTGGAAGGTGCTGGCGATGACGATGAGCGTGCGGGTGTCGGCCCAGGTGGAACGGCTGGGGCAGGACGTGGGCGAGTTGGGCATGGAAGCCTACCC
Source organism: Acidobacteriota bacterium (assembly GCA_022827025.1). Lineage (GTDB taxonomy): Bacteria > Acidobacteriota > UBA6911 > RPQK01 > JAJDTT01 > JAJDTT01. The sequence continues at coordinate 83,233 of JAJDTT010000075.1, read as the reverse complement.
CGAGTTCGTCCTCATGCCGGAAGAACTGGACGACGAATAATAGCCCGCGTATCGCATCGCCCCCGGCGACCAATATTGACGAAGGGCGGAAGAGTCCTCATTACGGGGGCGTCGTCCGGTATCGGGGAAGCCACCGCCTACGCGTTCGCCGCAAAATCCTGTGAGCTCTTCCTGGTGGCTCGCCGGAGCGAGCGATTGGAGCAGGTGGCCCACGAGTGCCTCCGCAGGGGTGCGCGAAGGGCCCTATGGGCCTCCCACGATCTGAGCCGGCCGGGCCGCGGGACGGAGATCGCTCACGAGTGCCGCCAGCGTCTGCAGGGATTGGACGTGGTCGTGGCCAACGCCGGCTACGGCATTGTGGGTCCGGTCGTCGAGGTTCCCCCTGAAGAGGTGACCCGCATCTGGCAGGTCAACTTCCAGTCCGGTTACGAGACGATCCATGCCGCTCTTCCCGGGCTGATCCGGCAAAGAAGCGGACACGTCGTCCTGGTGAGCAGTGTCGTGGGCAGAAAGGCCATGCCCTATTTTTCGGCATACTGCGTCACCAAGTTCGCACAAGCGGCCCTGGCCGAGTCACTTTGGGGTGAGCTGAGAGGGACCGGCGTCGGGGTCAGCCTCATCTGTCCCGGCCTGACGGAGACAGAGTTCCACAAGGTGGCTCAACTCACCGCAAGCGCCACGCCCGCCCTGACGCTATTCCGCCCCGCCACTTCGAAATCCGTCGCTCGAACCATTGTGGAGTCGGTTCGCCGGCGGCGCCGGGAAGTCCATCTGACCGGACTGGGCCGGTTGATGGTCGGCTTGAACCGTCTGTCGCCGGCCCTGACGACTCGACTGATCACGCCTCTCGCCCTCCAGGCACTCAAGAGATCTCACTGAACCGCATCCTGCATTTCCGCGTTTCCCGGTCCAGGGACAGGCTGGCCATTCTCCAGGTCCCGGCCACAGGCCGCACCCCCACGATTTGCCAACAGGCCAAGCCCGTGGGTACTCTCTTGAATCAGCCATCCGGCATGGGTTACCGGACGGCCCGGCGAGGGCTCGATCCACCACGGGGCGTATTGATGAGGCCGAAAGATTTTTCAGTCGTTGGCGGGACCGGTTCTCGACGCATCGAGACCTCTTCCCGGGAGGTTTCGGGTCAGAACCGGCGTGAATTTCTCCGGGCCGGAGGAGTCTCCCTGTTCGCGGTCGCCTCTCGAGAGTCATCCGTCGAGGCTGTTGCGCCCGCGGCGCGGTCCCCGTACCGGGCCGCCATCGTGGGATGCGGCCGGAAGGGGACCGGTTACGCCAGGGGCTATGTGCTCCACCCCCGGACCGAGGTGGTGGCCGCCGCCGATATCGATCCGGAGAACCTGGAACTGTTCACCAGAAGGTTCGGCGTCCCGGGATACCAGGACTACCGGGAGATGCTGGCCCGGGAGAAGGTGGACATCGTCTCCCCGATCCTGCCGGTGAAAGCCAATCCCGGCGTGGTTCTGGGATGCGCCGAGTTCCCGGTCAAGGCGATTTACTGCGAGAAACCCATATCCGCGAGTCTCCGGCAGGCGGACGAGATGGTCGAAGCCTGCAAGAGAAAGGGAATCGTCTTCGCCGGCGGCGACATGTACCGCAACTTTCCCCAGTTCTGGCAGGCTCGAGACGCCCTGGAATCCGGGGAGCTGGGAGAAGTCCGCGGCCTGAACCTCTACCAGTCCACCAACGAGATCTCCGGGGGCGGGTGCCAGGGTCTGAGCGTCATGAGGCTTTTCGCCCGGGATGCGCCCGTGGAGTGGGTGTGCGGCTGGACCCGCCGAGACCCCTTCAGCGACCAGGACCAGGGCATGGGCGGAACCGTCCGCTTCAGCAACGGCATTGAGTGCTTCATTCACAACCGGCGGGTGGCGCGCATGGGCATCGAGGTGCTCTGCAGCAAAGGCGTCTTCGTGAGCGACTGGTACACGTTTCGCCTCTTCCGGATGAAGGCCAGCGCCAAGGATCCCCGGCGGCGGGACAGCCTGGAGGAAATCCCGGGACTGTACCCCGATTCGGGACTCGGGCGGAGGGTCTACGACGAAGAGGGATGGCGGCACCCCGGAACACGCCAGATGGCCGGAATCCAATCCCTGGTGGACGCACTGGAACAGGGGATTCCGCCGCGAACCAGCGGCGACGACCTGCGGCTGGCCCTGGAATTGGGCGTTGCCCTGCGCCAGTCCCACCGCCAGGGCTACGCCCCCGTCCGGCTTCCGGTTCGGGACCGGGAGCTGAAGATCCTCCCCCACATCAGCCGGTACCTCAACAAGAAGGAGGTCCACGGAGAAGAGTGGTACCGGGAGCAGATGGAGGGCTGGAAACGGGATCCTCAGGGTTAGCAGTCCCGAGACCATGAAACCGAACTGGACCCGGAGACGATTCGTGGGCGTCGGGCCGGGCGTTGCGGCCTCTTCGCTGGCGGCGACGCAACGCGCCTCCGCCGGAACGCCGGAACGCGAAGCCCCGGCCAACGCGGATGGCGGGGACCGGAGACTGCCCCGCCTCATCTACTACAACGACGCCCACCACTTCCACGCCAAGAGGATCGATCCCCCGGTGAGCCGCTTTCAGCTCCAGCGGCCGGTGGACGAGGTGTTGGGAACCGGGGTCGGAATGCTGGTCCTGGGGTTGGGCTACGGCGACGTGTATTTCCACGACAGCAAGGCCGGGCGGGTGGTGGGACAGGAGAAGCAGACCTGGGAACACATCATCGACTGGCGAATCATGTGCATGGTGCGGGACGCCGGGAAGCTGGGAACGGACCAGTTGCGGGAGGTGATCCGCCGGGGACGCGAGGAAAGTCTGCCGGTTCTTCCCAGCCTGAAGCTTCAGGACGGGAACAGGCCCGGCTCCCAGCGCTGCGGGTGGCTCAAGTGGAAACAGGGGAAGTCGGTCTGCATCGGGGAAACCGACGACCGGCATCCGGGTTACGAGTACTGCTATGACTTTTCGTTGGACAGTGTCCGGGACGACAAGCTGGCCATGGTCCGGGAGGTTCTGGAGGACTATCGCGCCGACGGGATCGAGTTGGACTTCATGTTCTTCGCCGCCTACTTCAAGAAGCGGGACGTGGAGAAGAACATCCCCGTCATGAACCGCTTCGTGCGCCAGGTCCGGGAGCTGGCCGATACGGCGGGGCGCAAGCGGAATCGACCCGTCACGGTCAGCGCCCGGGTGTTCCACCGGAAGGAAGAGAACCTCAAGGCGGGACTCGACGTCGAAACCTGGCTCCGGCGGGGGAATGTGAACCTGGTGGTGGGCCAGGTCTCGGACCAACTCTTCGACCCGGCAGTGGACGTGGGCTGGATGGTGGACGCGGCCGGCGGCCGGGCGGGTGTCTATGTCCGCCCCCCCTTGCGAGTCTACGACGAGCGGACGCCCCGCCCCACCATTGAAATGTATCGAGCCCTGGGACAGTCCCTCAGGACACAGGGAGCGAACGGCCTCTATCTCGGCTACCTGCGCTGGCCCCTGGACCGGAAGGAACATCAGATCCTCCGGGAGATGGCCTATCCGGAGACCTACCGGCGAGAGGACAAGCGGTACTTTCTCCAGCCGGTGGAAGGAGCCGGAACCTTTACCGATCCACCGCCGAATCGGGTGCTTCCGCTCGCACTGAAGGAAGGCGAGTGGGCCGGCTTGACGCTTCAGGTCGCCGACGATCTGGAGAAAACGGCGAAAGACGGAGAGTTGAGGAGACCCCGGCTCACCCTCCGGCTTCAGAACTTCCCGGTGGAGGACGAGATCCGGATCCGTGTCAACGGGCGGCTTCTGCCGTTGGAGCGTTTCGAAGTGACGGATGAACGCGCGCTTCGGATTCCGGTCCGCCTGCGCCGGCCCATCAAGGCGCCGTCCGGTTTTGCCGCTCACTGGCTCCGGACCAAGCTGGATCCGGGTCTTGTGATACAAGGGGAGAACACGGTCGAGATCCTGGCCCGGAGCCTGACACCCACGGCGAGCTGGACCCGTTTCGTCAGCGGCGTGGAGATCCAGACCCGGTACCGGAGCTTCGCCCGTCCCGAGGGGATCGAGGGGGCCGACCGTATCGAACCGTCGTGACGCCGACCCCGACCTTCAGATTTTGAACGATTGGCCGGAGAGACTTCCACCATGAACCGAAGACGGTTTCTGATGCAGACCGCCGGACTTGGGTCCGGGCTCTGGGGGTTGGGCGCGCGGGCCTCCGCCGTAGCTCTCGGCCAGGGTTCAACGGCCGAGCCCGGCATCTCCATGCCGATCCGGGACGTGAGCGTTCAACTGGTTCAGTCGGACTGCGGACGCAAGTGGACCCACGTGCGGGTCCACACCGCGGAAGGCCTCACCGGCATCGGCGAGGCGACCTACAGCCGGAAGGAAACGGTGGTCGCCCGAATGGTCGAAGAACTGAAACCGTACATTCTGGGCCGGGATGCTCTCGACATCGAGAGCATCTACCGGGACCTCTACTCCGGCGGCGGCACCGCCTATCGGACCGGAGGAGTCATCTTCACCAGCGCCATCAGCGGCATCGACCAGGCGCTTTGGGACCTGAAGGGAAAGGTCCTGGGCGCCCCCGTCTGCACGCTTCTGGGCGGTCCCCGCTCCGCCCGGGTCCCCGTCTACTCCCACTTCGGAGGCCGGAATGAGGAGACGCTGGCGGCCAGCGCCCAGAGGGTCCTGGACGAAGGTTTCAGGGCGCTCAAGTCGGGCATCACCATCTACGAGGCCCGCGGTCCCGGGATCAGCCGTCAGGAGTTGAGGAACATCGACCGGCGTTACGCCGCCCTTCGCCGGACTCTGGGCGAGGAGGTGCTGCTGATGGACGATCCCCATGCCGCCTTCGCCCCCGGGGCCGCGCTGGAGGTCGCCCGTCTTCTGGAACCCTATCGCCTGCTGTTTCTGGAAGAACCGACCATCCCCGAAGACCCCGCCGGATACGCTCAAGTCCGGCAGGGCACCCTGACCCCCATCGCCGGCTCCGAGCGCCTGACCAACAAGCACCGTTTCAACGACTTCTTCCGGGCCGGTGCCGTCGATGTGGCGCAACCCGACCCGGTTTACGTCGGCGGCATCACGGAGATGAAGAAAGTCTGCGCGCTGGCCGAAACCCACCAGGTCTCCATCGCGCCGCACAACACCAAGGGACCGGTCGGGACCATGGCCGCCGCCCATGTCATGGCCGCCATTCCCAACCCGCTCATCCTGGAGTGGATCGCCCCCAGCCAAATTCCCTGGCGCAACGCCGTGCTCAAGGATCCCATGGTCCTTCAGGACGGAGCCCTGCTGGTGCCCGACCGTCCCGGTCTGGGCGTGGAGTTCGACGAGGATGCCCTCCGGCCTCACCTGGTATCTTCCTGACGAGGATTCAACAGGAGACGGAGGGATCGCCTCGTCACGGTCAATCCGGCTGCAATTCGAACCGCATCATCTCGTAGACGACGGCCTTGAAACCGACGAGTCGGGGCGAGGGGATCATGAACTCATCGCAGGGAACCAGAGTTGCAAGGTGTCCCTGAGTTCGTTGAATGCGGGATCCTGACAATTGGAGAATGCGATGTCGCAGATATCGAGACGCGTCGGAGCGACACCCCGGGTCTCGCTGGAGGTGTCTGGCGACAGTGTAGGTGACGGAAGGAATTCCGAGGCTTGCGCCCCTGTCCAACAGTTCGTTCATGGTTTGACGCATGTCCTGGTCCGCGACGAGCACGTAGAGATCCTTTTGCCCTTGCTTCATGGTCAACCGAAAACCTCGGAAGCAAAGAGCAGGTCGACATCAGCGGAGCTCTGCCACCCCGCCAAGCGAGGATGCTCGTTGCCGGCGATGATGTCTGTGGCACCCTCGTCGTTCTTGGCAAAACAGAGGATCTCCTTTGGCTCGGCACAGCTCAGGAAGACCGGGGAATGAGTCGCGACCAGCACCTGCGAGTCATATACAGAGGAGAGCGACTGGTACACGGTCTCAACCGCCATGGGATGAATTCCGTTCTCCGGTTCCTCCATGAGGTAGATCTTATCCTTGTCCGGCAGATAAGCGGCAAGAGTGAGCGCCAGCAACCGCAACGTCCCGTCGGAGACTGTCCATGACGGGACTTCCACTCCCGTCGCGTAGCGGAGCATCAAATAGGCGTGGCGATCATCTTCCCGTTCCACGACACGAATGTCTTCGATCTCGCGAAGGGCCATGCGGACGTGGTCGAGCCATTCCTGGAATCTCTCGGGGTCGACTTCACGAAGGCGCTGGGCCGCCCAGGGAAGGTTGGCCCCATCGGGAACGAAACCCACGCGACGGCTGTTGGGAGAACTAGCCTGACGCAACCGACGGCTGTCAAGGAACAACTTGAGTACACCCGATTCGAGGACCCGCTTCGCATAGGTGGCGACCGGAAACTGCTCGGGGTCTTCCGGCAAATTCTTGAGCGTCGAGCGCCGCGGTCCGAAGGCGATGCTCAGTTCCGACGCCCTGAAATACTCGTAACGCGATACGGTTTCCATGTTGAACGTGTCGGTGCCCTCTTCGGACTTGTGGAGGACACAACGATATCCGTAGGCTTCAACAGGGATGAGAATCGACTCCGGCGTTGGTCTGGCCGAAGGAAACCTTCTGGTCAGCGTGAACGGGTCTTCTTCGAAGGACGGGTGCTCATCGAAGATCATCCGCGAGCGATTTCCCAGAAAGCCTCCTTCGGAATCAATACGGAGCCCGTCATTCCCCTCTCGAATGGCGACCTGATATCGGAAAACTTCATAGTTGTCCTTAGCAGACAGCTTGTGTTCAAGCTGCTTCGGAATTTCGAACTCCACAGCCAACTCGAACCCTGGGTTCTTCTTCGGACGATCCCACACCAAGTCCTGGAAGTTCCTAGTGCGGCGGTCGACGGCAGCGTCGAGGCCATCGCGAATCAGATCACCCAGAAAACCCATCACGTCGAGGAGGGTGCTTTTCCCGCTGGCGTTGGGGCCGACCAGGATATGAAACGAGCGGTCGAGGTGAACATCCACATAGTGCAGGCAACGAAAGTTCAGGGCTTGGATGCGACGGATCATGGGGACAGTCTACAAGAATGGCCCTTGCCTCGAAACGAGACCGGCACCTAGCCGACATGCCATGGCGACGCCGAATCGGAGCCTGATATAGTCTTCGGGCCGTGCCCGTCAACGACTCCCGTTTCCAGTTGGCCGTCGCCCGATTCCAGGAGGCCCACGACGAAGATCCGGTCACGGTGGAGACGGAAGGTGGATCGGTCACTTGGTCCGTCCACTACCACCGCCGGCTGGTGGCATGGGTCCGCCGGCTGCGGCCGGAGGCCTCGGAAGCTCTGCTGTTGGCGGCCCATTGCCAGCACATTCGCCGCTGGACCATTCCCCGTGACCGCTATCCGCTGGGGGCAGCCGGGTACAAACGGTGGCGGAAGACTCTCTCCCAATACCACGCCCAGGAGGCGGGACGCATACTCGGCGATGCGGGATATGACGAGGTCACCATCGGGCGGGTCCAGGCGCTGCTGCGGAAACTGCGCCTCAAGCTGGACCCCGAGTCGCAGCTTCTGGAGGACGCCGTCTGCCTGGTCTTCCTGGAGAACGAGTTCGAGGCATTCTCCCGGATGCACGACGACGCCAAGCTGGCCGATATCCTTCGGAAGACTTGGCGAAAGATGTCGCCGCAGGGGCGTGAGGCCGCCCTGGCGGTGGCCGGATCGCTGCCGGAATCCCTACACGCCCTGGTCAGCAACGCCGTGGCGCCCGTACCCTGATTTCAGTCGATTCGGCGGACGTAGACGTTCTTGAAGTAGAGGGGGTTCCCGTGGGCCTGGAGCTCGATGGCGCCCGTGGGATAGATGGGCTTGTCCCGTTCCCAGTAGTTTTCCATGACCGTCTTGTGGACCACCAGGCGATGGTTGAGCCAGACGGTCACCTTCTCGCCGGTCATGAGGATCCGGAACCGGTTCCACTCTCCCACCGGATGGTCGGCCGCCAACTTGGGCTGGGACGGGTTCTTCTTGTTGTTCCACATGGCGCCTGAGCCCTCGGGGTCCGCCCAGATCTGGATCTGGGGACTCCCCCGCAGGTAGATGCCGCTGTCCCCGTCGGGCTCGATCTTCCAGTCGACCCACAGCTCGAAGTCCCTGAAGTCCTGGCGGCTGCAGAGGCTGTGGCCCTTTCCGTCGAAGATCAGGACACCCTCTTCGACCCTCCAATGCTTCCGCATTTTGACATCGGCTTCGCGCTGGGCCGCCGCCAGCTCTGCCGGGTCCATGGCGGCCCGTTGCTTGGGATTGGCCACCAGGCCTTTCCAGCCCTCCAGGTCCATGCCGTTGAACAGGGCCTGGAATCCCTCGGGGGCCAGATTGTCCGGCTGCTCCCCGCCCAGGTCCTTGATGCGGAGGTTGCGAAACTCCACGTGAGTGGAATGGCCCAGCAGACCCACGTGCCCCCGGGAGCGCATCACTCCCGGATGCCTCTGGAGGGCCTCGGCGTCACGGATGTCGTTCAGGTTGGCGCTGACGATCACCGTTCCATTGAGCGTGACCTTCACCCGGCGGCCCAGGAGCGCGATCTCCTGCCGGTTCCATTCCCCCACCGGCGCGAGCGCGCCGCGGCGGGCGGGAATCAGTCCGTAGACCGATCCATGGGTCTGATAGGGCCTGATCCCGGCGTACTTCGGCGCCGTGTTGTCCAGAATCTGGATCTCCATCCCGTCGATGGAAGCGTGTCCGTCGATGGGAACCCGGACACCGACGCCGTTGTTGCCTCCCGGTCTCAGCTTGAACTCGAAACGGAGGATGAAGTCGGAGTATTCCTTCTCCGTCAGGAGCTTCGCCCCCTCCCCTTCGGGGCAGATCAGGAGGCCGTCCCGGACCAGCCAGCCCTGATTCCGCTGCCGGATCGTCCTCCAGCCGGCCAGGTCCCGGCCATTGAAAAGGGAGACGAAGCCCGGCTCAAGGTCTCCGGCGAGCAACGAGTGGGAGGGCGGAACCGCCACCAACAGACCCAGCAATCCAGAAACGAGTGTCGTCTTCACGGCACCCCCCTAAGACATCTCCACCCAGACCGCGCCCCGGCCGCTGGATTCCACCGCCTTCTCGATGAACTCCAGGCCCCGGCGGCCGTCATAGACGTTGGGAAAGCTGTATTCCCGCGGCGTCAGCGGCGCGCCGTCCAGATGCCGCCGGATGGCATCGACGGCGCCGCAGTAGATGGTGGCGAAGGCCTCCAGATACCCCTCGGGATGTCCCGGCGGGATTCGGGTCACCGATCCGGCCGCTTCGTCCAGGTACTCGCCGCGCCCGCGGGTCAGAGTCTGACGGGGCTTGCCGTAACGGTAGAACTGCATCTGGTTCGGATCCTCCTGGGCCCAGAGGACAGCTCCCTCCGACGCGTACACTCTGAGACGCAGCCCATTCTCTTCGCCGGTGGCGATCTGACTGATGGTCAAGACCCCCTTGCCGCCTCCCTGGAGCCTCAAAAGGATATTGGCGTCCTCGTCCAGAGACCGGTCCGGAAGAAAATGGCTGGTGTCGGCGCAGATCGAGGTCACCGGATCCCCGGTCACGTACTCCAGCAGGTTCAGGCAGTGGACTCCCAGATCGCCCAGAGTCCCCCCCGCGCCGGCCTGGGCCGGGTCCACCCGCCACGAGGCCTGCTTTTGTCCCAGCTTCTCGTGGGGGACGGAGAGGAAATCCTGCAGATACTCGACGATGACCTTGCGGACCGTGCCCATCCGGCCGGACTGGAACAGTTGGCGGGCGTGCCGGATCAGCGGGTGTCCCGTGTAGTTGTGGGTCAGGGCGAAGACCAGGCCCGTCCGCTCCACCAGCCGGCACAGATCTTCCGCTTCCGTCAGCGAGTAGGTCATGGGCTTGTCGCACACGACGTGGATGCCCGCCTCCAGAAAGGTTTTGGAGATGTCGAAATGGGAGGCGTTGGGGGTCACGACGCTGACGAAGTCGATCCGCTTGTCCGCCGGCAATTCCGACTCCCGGGCCGCCATCTCCTGGTACGTGGCATAGCAGCGGGCGGGGTCGGCGTACAACTGCTCTCCGGTGATCCGGGTATTCTCGGGATCTCGAGAGAAGCAGCCCGCCACCAGATCCACCTGCTGGTCCAGGGCGGCGGCCATGCGGTGAACACCCCCGATGAAGGCGCCCTGGCCGCCTCCGACCATCCCCATTCTCAGCTTCCGATTCCACGATTCCATCTTCTTCCTCCTATGAGCCTGCGCGGCAGAACTCAATCCGGTCTTCGCCGCAAGCAACGCTTCAGAGCGGGGAGCAAAAGCCTGTCCTCAGGTCCGGTGGGCGCACCATTGGACGGCGTTGGCCACCACCTGAAGCGGCTCCTGGTGGAAATAGACCGGGTCGGTCTCATGCCCGGGACGAAAATAGAAGACTCTCCCCTTGCCCACCGTCCAGACGCAGCCGCTGCGAAATTGCTCTCCCGTTTTCCAATAGCTGAAGAAAACCGTTTTCTCCGGGGGCGGCACGTCAAAGGGCTCGTTGTACATCTCCGTCTCGGGAATGGTGAAGTCCGAAATGCCCCTGGCGACGGGATGCGACGGAGCCACCACCTTCAGACGCTCGGGTCCGGCATCGTGCCTCCATCCCCCGAGGTTCCCGGTGCATTCCAGGATGCTCTTGAACATCTTGGACCAGTGGGCCGAGTGCAGCCCGATGAACCCCAGCCGGCCCGCCCGCACCCGGGCCACCACGTCGGCGACGCGGTCGAAGAGGACCTCCTTGTGCTTTTTGTGTCCCCACCAGATCAGAACGTCCGTCTCGTCCAGAACCGACGAGGCGAGCCCCTGGTCCGGGTCCTGAATGGAGGCGGTACGGACCTTCGCATCAGGAAGGGTACGGAGGTGCCGGGCGATGGCCCCGCTGATTCCCTCCGGGTAGACGTCCTGGGGCTCCGTCCGCTCCGACCAACAGAGGACCTTGACCGGACCCGGTGCGGCTGCGGTCCGGCGCACCCGAAATCCGGCGGCGGCAGCCCCACCCGCCATCAGACTCCGTCCGAGAAATTCGCGTCTTGCGATGAACGACGAAGTTCTCCGGTTCGAATTCAATTCTGATTCGCGCCGGGCTTTTTCGGCTGCGCTGCCGTCCGTCCGCTCCATAAATTTCAGGGAATCTCACTGGAAACGGATGGAGTAGAGATCCGCGTCCTTCATCACGAAACGCAACCGCAGGGGTTTGCCGGACAAGTGCTTCAAAGGTTCGCGGTCGGTCTGGCCGGTGGGGCGCTTCCATTCGACGCGGTGTTCGATCTCGTCCCCGAAGAGGAGCGGGGAATCCGCCAGCGAGAATCCGGGGACGGGATGTCCATTGATGTCCTGCAGTTCCAGCCGGATGCTTCCGGCGGCCGAGGTGGAGAAGTTCAGCACCAGCGCGCCGCCGTCGAAGGTGAACAGGCGGGTCAGCAGCTCGCCTCCCGAGTACCCGGCCCGAATGGAGACGAACCCGTCGGTCCGCAGGACCATGCGCTCGAAATGAACCGAGGGGAAATCCCGCTCCCGGAGCACGTAGAGGGAGATCTCATCGGGAGCCGTGGGAACGACGCCCCAAGACGCCAGGTTGGTCCGATGCATCCAGGCCCGCCGCTGTCGCCCGGGACGGATGAACGACTCCATGAAACGCCGGTCCCAGTGGACGCCGTCGCGGCTGGTCATGAAGACCGTGTCGGAGGCGCCCGGCCAAGGGGACTCGCCGAGACGAGTCTTCCACGGGATGTATCTCCTGGGGAACGCCAGGTAGATCTGGGGAGCGCGGAAATAGGGCGTGGTGGCGTTGGTGTAGAGATGGTCCCGCTCCACGTCTCCGAACTGACCCCATTCACCCTTCGTCCAGTTCACGAAATCCGTCGATGTCGCTTGCCTTATGGTTCGGACCCCGTGCTGGAAATCCCGGTAGATGGCAACGTACTCCTTCCGGAGCGTGTCCCAGAAGGCCACGTTCAGGGAATCGAACTTGCCGTCGGTGATGATGGGTTCCTCCCGGATCTTGCTCCATCTCAGGCCGTCGGGCGAGACGAACCCGTAAAGCACCGGTTTTTTGTCCCGCACGCCGGAACCGACCGCCTTGTAGCGTTGAGAACCCGTTGCAGCCGGGTTCTGATCCCGGAAGGGAGCCAGATTGTGGGCTCCGTCTCCCTCCAGGACGATGTTGTTCCGCTTGGAGCCGTTGAACTCGATCAACCCCAGCTCCGGACGGGTCCAGGTCAGGCCGTCGGGACTCTCGGCGTAAAGCGCGAATTGGGGATGTACCGGAACCACCCCCTCCCCCGGCTCCAGGAAAGACGGGATGGTGTAGCCCTCGTGACTGCTTCCGCGGTAGTACATGCGGTAGTACTCCCCATCCTTGAAGACCACCTGGTAATCGCAGGTGATTCCTTCCCAGGGTTTGTTCAGGGTGAGGATCTTTCCCGCGGACACGGGATGATGCAGTCTCTGCTCAAGCCCCTCCATGGACTCGATCAGGAAGTCGTCCACGAAGAGTTCGAGCCGGGAGCCCAGGTCCAGAGGCTCCGGCGCCTCCTTGTCTTTGGCCGGCAGGTTCGTCGAAAACATAAGCAGCAGGCCGGCGGCCAGTCTCAGCAACAACACGAGGTCTCCTCCTTGCAGTCCGTGGCGGCTACCACAACCGGGGCTCCTCCAGGTGCACGCCCCCCTCCTGCGCCTGAGCCTGGAGCTCTCTCCACGCCTCCGACCCGTCGTCGGGGATGCTCTTCAGGTCCACGCCGGACGCGAAGACGGGCAGCTTGTCGGCGCTGAAGTCTTCCCAGTATTGGCGCGCGTGAGCGTAGTAGCTGGTTCGGCCGGAAGGCCACCGGATACCGATCAGCAGCCCGGGATACGGGTACGGCCTTTCCTTGAGGGGTTCGATGCGAAGCCGTTCCACGGCATCCTCATCCAACTCTACGCCAAGACCGGGTCCTTCCGGAATCGACGCCTTCCCTTCGGCCACCTGCATGGGCTGGCGAACCATGGCGTGGGTGTAGAGTTGATGACAGTTCACGGCCGGCCAGACCGCCTGCTTGAGGACGGCTCCCAGGTGGAGGGAGAAGGTGGCCGTGATGGTGGTCCCCACCAACTGGAGCCAGAACGGCAACTCCACCTCGGCCGAGAAGTGGCCGGCTCTCATCACCCGGGAGGCCCCGCCCCCCACCACAAAACCGTCGCAGACCTCTTCCCGAATGGCCACGGCCGGCTCCGGATTCCCGTAGTGCATGGCGATGGGGACCCGGGTGGCCGCCTTGAGGCGCTGGTTCCCCGCAATGTCGCCCTGAGGGATGGGGGTCTCGTAGATGGCGATCTGCGGATACGCCTCCCAGCGCTTGAGCCGCTCGACGCCCCGGTCGGCGTCCAGCAGAAATCCGTTGAAGTCCATGTCCACCTCGAAATCGTCCGGCAAGGTGGGTATCAGGGTCGCCAACTGCTGGTCCAGGTCGAACCACGGGCGCCCCTTGGTCTTGAAGGCCTTGTATCCCTGCCGCATCGCCTCGGCGCACTCCAGGACCCAGTCGGAGCCCGGCATGTCGATGTCCCACCAACTGACCGGCGCCCGCTCCCGGACCCGATGTCCCAGAAGCCGGTGGCAGGGAACGTCCCAGGCTTTGCCCACGGCATCGAAGAGGGCTATCTGAAGGCCGGCGCCGAGAGAGTCGTCCCACATGAGCTCGGCGGCGTTTTTTCCCCGCACCCGCTCCAGGCTCTCCTCCGAGACCCGGCCCCAGGTGTAGTACTCCATGGTCTCGCCGAATCCGGTCACCCCGCACTTGAGTTCCACCTTGCAGATCTCGAACACGGTCCAGTGGGGGATTTCCCGGATCATGTTCCGGGCCGGAACCGGACGAAACGGCACGTCGACCGTCACCGTCTCGGTCCGCACCACGGTCAGGTCCAAGGGGGCGGCGACGGCAGGGCTGGAAGTCGGATTGCAGGCCAGAGCGGCGGGCAGCGAAACGCTGGCGGCCGACCCCGCCGTCAGGGCAGTTCTGGAAAGGAAGCGGCGGCGGCTTGGTCGTTCAGGAGAGTCTGTCATTGGCCCAAATAGAACCACACCGGAGGAGGTGACGCAACAGCAGGGAGAGGCGGGATTGATGCGGGTTTGGCGCTGGATTATGCTTGTCGATACCGGATCCAGGAGGCAATCCGATGGCCACGATCGCTAGACGTCAGTTCCTCTCTCATACGGCCGCGGCGGCGAGTGTAGCCGCCATGCACGCGCGGGCCGCGGCGCCGGCGGCGTCCCACCCCATCGGCGCCGCCATCATCGGCACCGTCCATTCCCACGCCGTAGGCCACCTGCGGACGCTTCGCGAGTCCTCCAACTACGAAGTGCTGGCCGTGGCGGAGCCGAATCCGGAGCTGCGCGCCCGGGCCGAGAAGAGTTCCCGCTGGGAAGGCGTTCCCTGGGCCGGCGTCGAGGAGATCCTGCGGGACGACCGGGTGCGGATGGTGTGCGTCGAAACCGATCCGTTGGAGGCCCTGCGCTACTCCCACCGGGTGATCGTGGCCAACAAGCACCTGAAGATCGACAAGCCGCCGGGGGTCGACCTGACGGCCCTGGAGCGCCTCTTCCAGGAAGCCGGACGCCGGAAACTGCTGATTCAGATGGGATATGTCTATCGCTACAATCCCGCTTTCCGACTGGCTCATCGGGCCATCCGGGAAGGGTGGCTGGGCCGGATTCGATCCGCCGTCTGCCAGATGAACGACACCCTGAGCCCGGCCGGCCGGCGGCGCCTGGACACCTACCCCGGCGGCCAGATGTTCGAGATCTGCGGGCACATGATCGATGCCCTGATCTGGCTCCTCGGCGCCCCCAACCGCGTGAGCCCGGTGCTGCGCCACAGCGACCCGGTCCCGGACCAGTTGGAGGACGACGTGCAGGCCACCTTCGAGTACGACCTGGCCGTGGCCGTGGTCAAGAGCCACAGCCTCAACGGGAACCGTTATTTCTACGTCTTCGGAGAGGAGGGCTCCATCCAGATCGACTCTCCGGACCGCCCACGGGTGAGGCTGGCGCTGAGCCGTCCCCACGGTGAATTCAGCGCCGGCGTCCACGACGTGCCGGTGGGACCTTCGCCGCGTTACCTGCCCGACGTGGACGATCTGGCCGGCGCCATCCGGGAAGGCAGAGAAGTCGAATTCTTCACGCCGGAGCACGATCTGGCCGTGCAGCGGGCACTGCTCCAGGCGTGCGGCGTAAACGTCTGATATCGGCCGCAAACGGAAAGTACCGGAGCGGCATTCGTCCCGGCGCGGCATCCCGGCGTGGATGCTCTGTCCGTCGGTCCCTGTGGGCCGTTGAATTTTGCAACCGGAAAGGAACTCGGCATGAAATCCGTAGCTCGAAGAGAATTCCTCACCACTCTGGCCGGAACCACGGCTGCCGGCACGTTTGCGGCGCCGGCGTTGAAAGCCTCCCGGGCATCGTTGAACGATCAGGTATCCGTGGGCCTCATCGGGACCGGCGGCATGGGACGCGGCCATCTGAGGAACCTGCTGTTGAGAGACGACGTCCACATCGCCTGCGTGTGCGACGTGGACGACGCGGTCCTGGAACAGGTGTCCGGGACGGTCCAGGAGGCGAATCGCAAGAAACCCCGGCTGGTGAAGGACTACCGGCGGCTTCTGGAGGACACCTCCATCCACGCCGTCGTGGTCGCCACGCCCCACCATTGGCACATTCCCATCGCCCTCCCGGTCCTGCAATCGGGCAAGGACCTCTACGTGGAGAAACCCGCTTCTCACGTCTTCCGGGAAGGCCGGCTCCTGGTCGAGGCCGCCCGAAAATACGACCGGATCGTCCAGCATGGAACCCAGATGCGGTCCACCAGCGTGACGCTGCGGGCCGCGGAGGTCTTGAAGTCAGGTCTGATGGGCGAGATCAAGATGACCAAAGCCTGGAACGTGCAGCGGGGCAACGCCCTGGAGCCCAAGCCCGACGGTCCCGTCCCCGACGGCGTGGACTACGACCGGTGGTTGGGCCCGGCGCCCAAGCGTCCCTTCAACCCCAATCGCTTCCACCGGAGTTGGCGCGTTTATCGGGACTACGGAAACGGAGACATGGGGGACGACGGCGCCCATGACCTCGACATGGCACGCTGGGCCCTGGGTGTGACGACCCATCCCGTCCGGATCACGGCCCATGGCAGCACCATCGATCTGGAGGGGGAACGGGAGTACCCGGACAACATGACCGTGGCGCTCCAGTATGCCGAAGGAAAGGTGCTGCTCTACGAAGACCGGCTATGGACCCCCTATGGGCTCCACGGATACGACAACGGCAACGCTTTCTACGGGACGGAAGGCTACATGATCTTCTCCCGCCGCGGTCACTTCCAGGTCTACATGGGCCGCAAGGAGGAGAAGGGACCGGGCGTCACGGGACGGGAGTTCCGGCAGAACTCGAAAGCCCACATGTACAACTTCCTGGAGTCCGTCAAAACCCGGAAGCAGCCGAACGCCCCGGCCGAAGTGGCGCATCTCAGTTGCGGCGTCATCCACCTGGCCGAGATCGCGTACCGGGTCGGCCGTGTCCTGGAGTTCGATCCGGAGACGGAAACCTTCCCCCACGACCCGGAAGCCAACGCCATGCTCACCAAGTCGTACCGGAAGCCTTGGACTTTGCCGGAGAAGATTTAGGTGACGAGCGAAGAGCACTCCTACCGAACGGCGCAACGGAGAATTAGGAAAGATGGGGTCCGGCAGTTGCCGGGAAGTGAGAAGTGGTACTGGCGATATTTGCAAAAAATTTGGACTCATTGCCGGCTGCGGAATTGGCAACTCGGTGACTCTAGGCGTGCGGTACTGCTCCTGGACGGGAACCCGTTGCGAACCGCCGAGGCTGACCAACCCGGCGGGCTTCAGCATCGACATGAAAGTCGGAGTGCTTCGGTCGACGATACGGTTGAGGCTGACGGTTACCAAGCGCGGACATCCTTGTTCGGAGTGTCGTGTACGGCCTCGGTTCGACGTTAATTAGGGACGGGCGACTCATGATCCAGCTTGGGTACCGGCGGGAAGCGTTACCAGACACGGCGGTTTCAGCTGGCAGGATAATCGGTGGCGGTCCTTGCGTGAGAACCGCTAATCGAACCTGGGAAGCCGCCGTTGGCACCAGTACACCGTTTCGAAATGCTCGGGGACGCGGGTGAAGGAGAGTACATTGTCCGAAGAAGCTAGGCGAAAGCGACTGCTTAAAGAGGTCGGAAAGGAGCGTGACTCCAACGTGATCCTCTATGTGACCGGCGACCGTCAGGGACTCGAAACGCAAATTGGCCAAGATGTGATTGACTTGTTCGTTGAGCATTTGGACGCTATTGGACCAGTCGAAAAAATATCGTTAATTCTATACACCTCCGGTGGCAACACATCGGCGGCATGGAATCTCGTCAACCTCATTCAGATGTTCTGTGACGACTTCGAGGTAATCGCCCCGGGCAAGTGCATGAGCGCGGGAACCCTCATTTCGCTCGGTGCCAACCGGATAGTCATGACGAAACAGGCGACGTTGGGTCCTATCGACCCTACCCTTCAACATCCCCTTGGCCCATCCATTCCGGGCGGTAGTCCGGAAGCACGTGCCGGCGTGAGCGTTGAAGCAGTATACGGCTACCTCGACGCATTTCGGGAATGCGGGCAAGATGGCGAAGCCGTCCGAGCAAAGGCCCTCCTTGATCTAGGCAACAAAGTTCACCCCCTTGTTTTGGGGCAAATATTTAGATCTCGGCAACAAATCCGAGACCTCGCCCAACGACTTCTATCCCGACAATCGATCCATTCGAATGCAGTCGGACAGATCATCGACTTCCTGTGCTCGGAATCCGGCAGCCACGACTATACGATTAATCGTCGAGAAGCCAAGAATCTTGGTTTGCGAGTAGAAAAGTGTACAGAATCACTATATCTAATATTGCGGAATATCCAAGAAAGCTTCTACTCTCAGATGGAATTGAGGACCCCTTATGATCCGAATAATATTGCAGTGTCCGGGAGAATTGTCAGCTATGAGTTTACACGCGCCGTTGTCGAAAGCTCACAACATGGGGCGCATCACTTTATTACAGCCGGAGAAATTGAAACGACAGAATTTGTACAGTCGACACAGGAGGGAATTCCCACCAAGAACATTGCCATTCAGGATCGGCGAAAATTCGACGGATGGAGGCAGGTCTCATGACAAAAACTACACCGGGATCTTCACCTGATTCTCACGGCGATACGGCCGCGGCCGGCTACCACCTGTCCGATACAATTGAGTGGTCGAGCTTGTCTGCCCGGATCAAGAACCGTGTGATCGTGAAGCGTGTGACTGTGACGCCGCAAAGGAGTACTCGTCAACCAAGACAGCAGGAGACCAAGCGAGGCTAGCGACAGACGGAGGAAACGGTGGAAACGTCCTGGGTTCCCTTCGCGTCAAGACCCGGAAGCCACCGAATGCCCCCGACGACGTGGCCCATCTCAGTTGCGGCGTCATTCACCTGGCCGAGATTGCGTACCGGCTCGGCCGCGTCCTGGAGTTCGATCCGGAGACGGAGACCTTCCCCCACGACTCGGAAGCCAACGCCATGCTCACCAAGTCGTATCGGACGCCTTGGACGCTGCCGGAGAAGATCTAGGAGCCGGCCCAGGTCCGGTGCAATCCGGTGACGAAGTACGAGGGGGGCCGGCGGCGGCTTTGCAGTTGCTGACTTCCCGGAGGAAGAGGGGGGGACAGGAAAGTCCCCCCTCCTGCTCTATCGGGCAGGCTGGACGGTCTGGGTGACCAACGCGCTGCCTTCGATCTTGATGACCACGGGCACCACCGGCCGTGTCGAGTTGATATCGACGGAACCGAAGAAATCGGCCGGCACCAGATTGGAATCGAAAAAAGGCGCCTGATTGAGGAAGGCCACCGCTTTGCTGCCGACGGCCAGGGGGATTGTCTTCTCCCCCATCATTTGGCCGGCGCCGTCGAAAAGCGTCACCGTGACCCGCGCAGCCCCTCCGTTATCGGGCGGATTCAAGAGCGCCAGCCCGGTTTGCCCGTAGGCCAATATCGAGAATCCCCTGGTCGGACTTTCGGGCAGGACGCTGGTGGTGGTGACGCGAACCCCGTTCGCGAAATTGCGAAACACTGCCTCGACTCCGACAGGACTGTCCGAAGTGATCTTCGCATAGCCCACCTCGAGACTCGATGGGTTTTCATTCAGGCTCTGGACCTCTCGAGTTCCCATGGCGGGAATTTCGATGCCGTAACTGCTGGCCGCTCCGCCACCACCTCCAGCAACGCCGATGTTGGTAACGATCTCAGGCCTGTCCAGCAGCGCGGCGGGATCGCCGGCGTTGTCGAAGGTTTCGATCAGGACGTTGGTCGTCGTGTTGGTGAGTCCGACAAAACTGAGGGTCGTCTCGAACCCGCCGCCATGACCCACCTGGGCAATGTATACGGTTTGGTCCTGTGCCAGGACCGCCCCGCAGAAAATGGACAAGATTAGAATTCTGAAACCCGACATTATTTTTCCTCCCCCACTTCAATCAATCAGTCTTGAAGCTAAAGATCTTGAACTCCCCGTTTCGCTCGAATACGGAACTGAACAGCTTCAATTCCCGTTTGCCGCCATCCGGCAGACCCACCTCCAAGCGGGCGTCCCGGTGCAGTCGAAAGCCCTCATGGTCCAGAAATCCCTTCCGGAATCGGACCCGGATCAACTGAAATTCCTTTCCACCGTAACGCCTTAAGGTGACGGAAAGATCCCGCCGGCTCCTGGCGGCGTCCAGACCCCAGACGAAATCGGGCGTGAAATTGGAACCTGGCCTGTTCGCCGCACTCACCGGCCAGACATGGCGGATCCACTCTTCCTTGGAAAGACCGAGTTGGCCGACTTCCGAGAAATCCCCCTCACGAAGCCGCTCCAGCAAGAGGCTTCCCAGTGCCTGCGGCGAGACGGCGGAACTCTCCAGGTCGCCGTCTTCGAACAACATCGAACTACTGCTGAATCCGCTCAGGAGCAAAGCGAGAGACGCCGCCATAACCGCCGTGCCTCCTGTTCCCAAGAGCCAGGGGCTCGCCACGGAATTCTTTGTGGATTTTGGCCTGTCTGACATTTCGCTCATTCTGTTGCGCGATTCGCCGTGGAGCGTCGGGCCCGGCGACAACCGCCGAGCCCGCCTTGAACTCCTCCGGCTGACTAGTTCGAGGCCAGTGACGGTTCACTGGTGCTCCAACTGTGGGTCCAATCGTCGTTCGGGCCCACGCACCCCGCGTAGGTCACCGGCGTGAAGAAACCATTTTCCGGAAGCGTCTTGACATAGTTCACGTCAAGGGCCATGGAGTTGGGCATGGGTCGGAAGTCGGGGGACAGAGCATTGAACGGATCGGCCAGGCCCACCGCACTCGCCGAATCGGCAAAGCGATTCATCTGGGACGCACCCCGGATCCAGGCATCGACCCCGTAGCCACCGGCGTCACTGCCGGCCGCGAACTGAGACCGCTGAGTGTCCCGGGTCCGGTTCGGCCCAAAGATGTTGTTGGCGATCACCAGGTCCCCGCTGTCGATCTGCCGGGTGGTGGCCGCCTGATCGATCACCACCGCTTCACGGCCGAAACCGATGACAATGGAGTTGTAGATCCGGCCCGCCGTGCCTTCGCGAACGAGCATGCCGATGTCGCTCTCCTCATCGCTCCCCGCACCCGGATTGCCACCCACAAGGGTCACATTCGAAATCGTGGGATTGGAGCGGGGCAACAGATCGTTGGCGTCGCCGTTGCTGTCGAACTCGAAACCGTTGTCGGCATCGGACTTGTCCTGCTGGATGCAGATGAACTGAGCGCTGCCCCTCCAGCCTTCCGTGTAATCGAGGCTGTCGTCGGCAACTCCCGTCAGGAGCGCGTGCTTGATATTGGCCGTCCCCCCGAACATCTCGATGCCGTCATCCTTGTTGTAATGGACCTGGACATAGTCGACTTCGGTCTGGTCGCCGATACCGTGGAAGGCGATACCGTTGAGCTCGTTTTCGGGAGAGAACTCTGCTCCTGCGAATTCCACCCGGACGTACTTCAGCACGCCGCTGTCATCCGCGTCATTGGCGCCGCCGTATTTGGCGTTGCTCACACCCTCGACATCTCCTTCACAATTGCCTCCCTCACAACCATTGATGGAAGCTCTGCCGGCGAGCACCAGGCCGCCCCAACCCTGGACGCGACGCGAGCCGACACTCTCGTCGGAGGTCATGATGATCGGGCTGAGCGCCGTTCCCTCGGCATGGATCCGGCCTCCCCGGTCAATCAGCAGGGTCGCGATGTCGGTTCCCAACAACACTGTGCCGGGCTCAATGGTCAGGGTGGCGCCATCACCGACCCTGTGGAGCCGGGACGGCAGAACCCAGAGGGTTTCCCAGTCAAGCGTCATGTCGGCGTTGATCTCGGCGGGCAGCTGCGTTGCCTGTTCGGCGATCACGAAATGCCAATAGGCCCGCTGAAAGATCCGGGTGCCGGTGACATCCCGAATGTCGAAGACGACGGCCCAGCGGCCGACCCCGAGGTCACCGGGCTCCAAAGTGCTCACCGGAGCTGGAGTTGGACCGACGAGGGCGTTCAGGGGCGCCGCAAGCGTCGGAATGGGATAGGCGTTGGCGTCACCGGGGGAATTCCCTTCGAAATCAACGACGCCGTCCGAGGCATCCCGCAGTCGGCCACCCGTCACATCAAGGTAGCGGGACTCGCCTGTCTCTTTGTTCAGGAAAAAGACGAAAAAGGTCTTGTCGTACTCGTGGCCGTTGGGATCAATGTCCACCATCACCGAGATCCGGTTCCGCGGATCATCGGACGATTGGGCCAGATAGCCGACTTCGTTGGTCCGCAGAAAGATGCTGGCATGAGGGCCGCTGGACTGATCCATCATTTGCACGAACTGGATGTCCCCAGCCGCTCCGGCACCCGGCGAAGCGCCCGCCAGGTTGGCGGCCGCCAGGATCGGGATTAGAGACAGAATCATTACCGCAATGGTTCTTCGCATGGGTCTAGGCTCCTTTCCTAAAGGTGATTCAGGGTTATTCGTCTACTCTCTGAAGAAGGTCTTGGAAATACTGACGGAGAAGCTCCGTCCGACCCGGTATGAGCGCTGAATCCGGTCCCCCTGCAGGAACTCGTACTGGTGGTCCAAGAGGTTTTCGGCGCTGAGCTTGAGCCTCCAGCTCTTGCCCAAAGGTTGGATGAAGACGGCGTCCATGCGGGGGACTCCCACCTGAACCACGTCAGGCAAGCCCTGAGCGCCGACATCCGAGATCCGCTGCCCCTGGTAGTTGTAGAGCAGCCGGGCCATCGAGCCGCGGGTCGGATGCTCATACTGAAGGACCCCGTTGAAGACGTGCCGGGACTGTCCTTCCAGCGCCCGATTCAAGTTGGTGAGCAACGGAGCCTGCTCCCGGGAGATCTCCACCGACGAGTCGACCAGGGTGTAGTTGGCCGAGACGAAGAAGTTCTGGAGCGACGACGAGAGGCCGCCCAGGTTCTTGCGCGTCTCCAGCTCCATCCCCAGGTTCTTGGCGCCTTGGGCATTGATGTAGGAGGTCCTGAGCTGAGCGGTCAGCTGGATCTCTCTCTCAATGGGGTTCTCGAAGTCCTTGAAGAAGAAACTGGCAGAGAGCAGTTCGGTGGAACTCATGAACCACTCCCACCGGACGTCCCAGTTCTGGATCCGGGCGCGGACCAGTTCAGGGTTTCCGACCACGGCTCGCCCTCCCACCACGTCGGTGAACTCGAAGGGAGACAGTTCGCGAAACTCGGGACGGTTCAGGGTTTTTCCGTAGCCGCCCCGCAGATTCATGTCGTTGTCGAGGCGGTACACCACGGAGAAGGCGGGGAGCAGGTCCGTGTTGTCGAGGCGCGTCGAGACACCCGTCGGGGCCGTCCGGTCAAAGGGATCGAAGGTCTCCACCCGTTGGGAGTCGGCCTCCACCCGCGCGCCGCCGATGAACCGCCACTTGTCGATGGACAGGTCCAGCATGGCGTAACCGGCCCGGGTCAACTGCTTGGCGTCGTAGGTGTCGGTGGGACGAGTCTCCTCCCGTAGCTCGAAGGCGCTGGGATTGATGTTATCGGCCGCGAAGATCCGCTCCGGCGGCTGGGACAGATCGATCCCGGCCGTCCGGAGGGGAACGAATCGGAACCGCCGCGAGAGGAAGTCCCGCTGGCGCGAACGGTAGGACGCTCCGACCTTGATGGAGCTGTTCACGATGCCGCGGCTGAAATAGGTGGTCCAGTCGAGACCCGGCTCCCAGATGTCTTCGTCCAAGTCGTTGAAGAGCCGGAAGCCGCTCTGGCTTTCGTCGGCCAGCAGGAAGCGGTTGTTCCGCTCTTCGTAGAGGGCCTCTCTCAGATCCGGTTCGTCCAGGCTGGAGAGGGAGTAGGACAGCCGCCAGGTCAGGAAACTGTTGCCCAGCGCGGTCAGATAGTGCTCGCCCGAGACCTTGGTGGAGCCCACGTCCTCCTCGATCATGCGGATCCGCTGGTTACGCACCCTCTGCTGTCCGTCCGAATCGAAACCCTCGAAGAATCTGGACTCGTCGCTGGTGTCCTTGCTGAAGAAGTTCTGAAACCGGATCCGGTTGTTGTCGGTGAGCTCGTAGGCGAAGTTGGCCGTGATCCCGGTGAGAATGGAACGGGTGTTGTAGTCCATCTCGTACTCACGCAGGGGGGAGAGTTCTCCTTCACCCGCCGACCGGTAATAGTTCCGGACCTCCTCCTGGCGGTGCCACTTGTTGCCGTGGGAGAGGGCCAGGACCACGCCCAGCTTGCCGAAGGTGTTGCCGGCCATGAAATTGAAACTCTGGTTGGGAAACGCGTTCTGGCCACCGCCAGGCGTCCAGACGTTGCTGAAGGACCGGCCGAAACCCTGCAGCTCGTCTGACGTGAACCCGGTGGTGGAAAAGCGTCCGCGGCGCGTCAGTCTCTCGTTGGGGATTCCGCCGGGAAGCGACCGGGTCCCGTCGTCGAATCCGAGCCAGTCCCGGCTGCCGCCCGGGTAGTCGGCGAAGTCCTTGAAGGTGGTGGTGCTGCCGAAGCTGGTCCCGTAGCTGAGCTTGAGAATGGGACTGCGGGGAAAGTCCACCGTGTTCATCTTCACCAGGCCGCCGGAGAACTCCCCCGGCTGGTCGGGGGTGTAGGACTTCTCGGTGCGGATGTTCTGCATCAAGGCGGCGGGAAAGAGGTCCATGGGGACCACCTTCTTGTCCGGACGGGTGGAGGGGACCACCGCGCCATTGAGCATGGTGGAGCTGTAGCGCTCCCCCAGGCCGCGGATATAGACGTACTTGCTGTCCACGATGGAGACCCCCGTGACCCGCTGCATCACGTCGCCGGCGTCGGAACCCACCATCCGGGACATCTCCTGCGCGCCGATGGCGTCGCTCACGGTGGGGGCCGTCTTCCGTTCCACCAGCAGAGCGGCTTCGGAGGCCTGGTCGGCCTCGGCCACCACGGTGACCTCGCCCAGATTCACGCCGCCCATCGGATTCAGGGCCACATCCTGGAAGGCCGTCTCGCCCACGGCCACATTTATTCCGCGGATGATTTGGGGGACGTAACCCTCCTTCCGGACCTCCAGCTCGTAGGTTCCGGCGGGGACGTCCATATGGAAGATGCCGTCCAGGTTCGAAACCGCCTGACCGGCCGAGGGACGGGTTCGGACCGCCACCCCGTTGAGGAAGGTTCCGTTGGCCACGTTGACCACGAAGCCCGAAAGAGTGCCGATGCCGGACACGTGGCCGGGCTCGGCGGCTTCGCTCTCCGCCGCGGCCAACGGTTGGAGCTGGGAAAATGACAGCGTGGCCATCAGGCAGAACGACCACGTTGCGGACAGGCTCTTACTTTTGGTTTGCATGCGCATTTGTCCCTCTCCGGCCGATCGGTTCTTGCGCATCCGGCCATGCGCAGTTCTCCTCCCTCGACCTGGTGAAGAACCGTCCAGAGCGTAAGTTGCGTGATTTAAGGAGCCGTGAAGAACGTTTGAAATCTCAGTGTATCCGCAGGTTGCCGCGTGGTCTTCGCCGAGCGTACACTCTCCACGCGGCCCGACAGGGCGCTGTCCGAAGCGGATCGGACCCATTTGGGCTACACTCGGGCGTGAGTTTCATGAGTCGACCAGACGTGACGAACGGAATTGCGAAACGGACGGCGAGAACCGTGGTTCTGGCAGGATTGCTCGCCTCCGGTGCAATTCCGTCACCGGTTCACGCCGAGCCAGCGGCCGGCGCCGTCGACTATAACCGCCAGATACGCCCCATCCTCTCGGACCACTGTTTCGCCTGCCACGGTCCGGACGAAAGGGTGAGGCAGGCGGGCCTGCGCCTCGATTCAAAGGACGAGCTGTTCCAAGACCGGGACGGATACAGGATCGTCACTCCGGAAGACCCGGATTCGAGCCGCCTTTACCAGAGGATTTCGGCGGAGCACGAGGCGGCGCGGATGCCGCCGCCCGGTTTCGACCGGAAGCTGAACCAGAGCCAGATCGACCTCATTCGCCGCTGGATCAGCGAAGGCGCCGAGGCCAGGGACCACTGGGCCTTCGTCAAGCCGCGGCGGCCCTCCCTCCCGCGGGTGAAGCGCGTCTCCTGGGTCCGCAATCCCGTCGACCGGTTCATCCTGGCCCGCCTCGAGAGCGAGGGATTCGAACCTTCACCGGAAGCGGATCGCGTCACCCTGATCCGCCGGGTGACCCTGGATCTGACCGGACTGCCGCCCACACCGGAAGAGGTGGACGCCTTCCTGGCGGACCGCGGCCCCGGGGCCTACGAAAAGGTGGTGGAACGGCTCCTCGCCTCCCGGCACTACGGTGAGCGGATGGCCCTGGAATGGCTCGACGCCAGCCGCTACGCGGACACCCACGGCTACCACATCGACAGCCACCGGGACATGTGGCTCTGGCGGGACTGGGTCATCGATTCCTTCAACCGGAACCAGCCCTTCGACGAGTTCACCATCGAGCAACTGGCCGGCGACCTGCTCCCCGGCGCCACGTCCCGACAGAAGCTGGCCACCGGATTCAACCGCAACCACATGATCAACTTCGAGGGAGGCGCCATTCCCGAGGAGTACCAGTTGGAGTACGTGGTCGACCGGGTCAACACCACGTCGACGGTCTGGATGGGCCTGACCATGGGGTGCGCCCGCTGCCACGACCACAAGTACGACCCCATTGGGCAGCGGGAGTTCTACCGCTTTTCGGCCTTCTTCAACACCATCCCCGAAAAGGGCCTGGACGGACGAAAAGGCAACGCGGCGCCGGTCATGGAAATGCCCTCTCTCGGCCAGGCGACACGCCTGCGGGAGCTGCGGGAGAGACTGGACGCCATCGAGAAACAGATGCCGGAGAGCCGCCTGAAGTCGCTGGTGCGGGAGTGGGAGGCGCCCACCTTGGCCAACCTCTCCGAGAGTTCCCGCCAGGGCCTCCTGGCCCACTACGAATTGGATCACCACACCTCGGACACCAGCGGCCATTACCGCCACGGGAAGCCGAGAGGCGAGGAACTGGCGCCCACCGAGGGCAAGGTCGGCGGCGCTTTCAAATTCACCATCCGGAGCCACGTGGACCTGGGCGACCTGGCCGGGTTCGACCGGACCGACGCCTTCTCTCTGCTGGCCTGGGTCCGCCTCAGGAACGAGGGGGACCAGGCCGTCGTCGCCCGCATGGACGATCTGGACGGCCTTCGCGGCTACGACCTCTTCGTGGGGGACTTCAAGGAGCATGACGGGCCCAAATACAGCGGTCCCCTGCTCATGGCGCACTTGGTTCATGCCTGGCCTGATGACGCCATCAAGGTCCGCTCGCGTGCCCCGGTGTCCCTGAACGAGTGGCATCACCTGGCTCTCACCTACGACGGTTCCGGAAAAGCCTCCGGCGTGGCTCTCTACCTGGACGGCAAGCTTCAGGAAATGGAGGTCATGCACGACAGCCTGACCGGCTCCATCCGGACCGAACGGCCGCTGCTGCTGGGCCGGCGCCACGCCAAGGGGATGTTCGACGGCCAGATGGACGAGGTGCGCATCTACGATCGGACCCTGGCGGCGGAAGAAGTGGAGCAGTTGGCCGTCCACCATCCCATCCGGGCCATCCTGCGGGAAACGGAAGAGGATCGGACCGAACAGAAGCAGGAGGACCTGCTCCGGTTTTACCTGGAAAGAGGCGCTCCCGCCCTCTATCGCGAACTGCACCGGGAACAGGAGGTGCTTCGCAGAGACGAGCAGAAGCTGCAGGCGGCCGTTCCCACCATCATGGTGATGGAGGAGATGGATGAGCCGCGGGACACGATGCTCCTGGATCGGGGTGACTACCGCAACCGGGGAGAAAAGGTGGAGCCGGGGGTCCCGGCGGCGCTGCCGCCGTTCCCGCAGAATGCGCCTCCCAACCGCCTGGGCCTGGCCCGGTGGCTGGTCGACCCGGACCACCCGTTGACCGCCCGGGTCACGGTGAACCGGTTCTGGCAGATGTATTACGGCAACGGCTTCGTGAAGTCGGCGGAGAACTTCGGCTCCCAGGGAGATCAGCCAAGCCATCCGGAACTTCTGGACTGGCTGTCCACCGAGTTCGTGGGCTCGGGATGGGACGTGAAGGGTCTGCAGCGGCTCCTGGTCACGTCCGCCACCTACCGCCAGAGTTCCCGCGTCACGCCGGAGCTCCTGGAGAGGGACCCGGAAAACCGGTTGCTGGCGCGGGCCTCCCGATTCCGGCTGCCGGCCGAACTGGTTCGTGACAACGCGCTGGGGATCAGCGGCCTGCTGGTGAACACGGTCGGTGGACCCAGCGTCTATCCCTACCAGCCGCCCGGGCTGTGGAAGGAGATGGCCTACGGCGAGAAGTACACGGCCCAGGAGTACGTCCAGGGAGAGGGAGCGGACCTCTACCGCCGTGGCCTCTATACCTTCTGGAAGCGGACGATTCCTCCGCCCACGTTGATGGCATTCGACGCCCCCGACCGGGAAACCTGCACCATGCGGCGGCCGCGGACCAACACTCCGCTGCAGGCGCTGATCCTGCTGAACGACCCGACTTACGTGGAGGCGGCCCGATCCCTGGCCCAACGCACTTTGAAAGAGACGGCGTCGGACACGGAGGATCGGATCGGCGTCGCTTTCCGTCTGGCTACTGGACGGGCGCCCGACTCCAGGGAGGCCCCGATCCTGAACCGGATCCTCCAACAACAGCGAAGCTACTACCGGTCGGATCCCGACGCGGCCCGGCGTCTGATCGAGGTGGGCGAATCCCCGTTCGATCCGAGCCTGGACCCGGTGGAACTGGCCGCCTGGACCACCGTGACCGGCAGCATTCTGAACCTGGACGAAACCATTACCCGGGAGTGAGGAGCATGGACCCGGAAAGCCGATTGCGCCTGGAGATCAACCGGCGCCAGTTCTTCGGCCGGACCAGCACCGGCATCGGCACGGCGGCGCTGGCCTCGATCCTGAACCCCCATCTGTTCTCAGGTCGAACCGACAAAGGGATTCCTTCCGGCATCCGTCCCGACCTGCCCCACTTCGCACCCAAGGCCAAGCGGGTCATCTTTCTCTTCCAGTCGGGCGCGCCGGCCCAGATCGACCTGTTCGACCACAAGCCCCAACTGCAGAAACATCGGGGGACGGACTTGCCCGACTCGGTGCGCCGGGGACAACGGATCACCGGCATGACGTCGCGGCAGAAGACCCTCCCCGTGGCTCCCTCCATCTTCAAGTTCTCCCGGCACGGGGACTCGGGAGCCTGGGTGAGCGAACTCCTGCCCCGCACCGCGCAGATCGTGGACGACATCGCCATCGTCAAGACGCTTCACACCGAAGCCATCAATCACGACCCGGGCATCACCTTCTTCCAGACCGGAAGCCAGCAACCGGGCCGTCCCAGCCTGGGCGCCTGGCTCAGCTACGGACTCGGCAGCGAGAGCCGGGATCTTCCCAATTTCGTGGTGATGGTCTCCATCGGCCGGGTCAAGACCAATCCCCAGCCCATCTTCTCCCGCCTCTGGGGCGCCGGGTTCCTTCCCTCCGACCACCAGGGAGTCAAGTTCAGGGGCGTCGGGGACCCGGTCCTCTACCTGTCCAATCCGCCCGGCGTGGACCACCGGAGCCGGAGGCGAATGCTGGACGGGATCGGTCAACTCAACCGGCTGCGGGCCGAGGCTTTCGGCGATCCCGAGATCACGACCCGGATCAGCCAGTACGAGATGGCCTACAAGATGCAGCTCTCGGTCCCCGAGCTGACCGACGTCTCGACCGAGCCGGACCATATCTTCGAGCTCTACGGCCCCGACTCCAGAAAGCCGGGAACTTACGCCGCCAACTGCCTCATGGCCCGGCGCCTCAGCGAAGCGGGCGTCCGTTTCGTCCAGCTCTACCACCGGGGTTGGGACCAGCACGACAACCTGCCGGCTCAGATCCGGGGCCAGTGCGAGGACACGGACCAGGCTTCGGCGGCGCTGGTCACCGACCTGAAGCAGAGGGGATTGCTGGACGAGACGCTGGTCATCTGGGGCGGCGAGTTCGGTCGGACCGTCTATTGCCAGGGCCGGCTCACCGAGGACAACTACGGGCGGGACCACCATCCCCGCTGTTTCACCATGTGGATGGCGGGAGGCGGCATCCGTCCCGGGATCAGCTACGGCGAGACGGACGACTACAGCTACAATGTGGCGAAGAACCCGGTCCACGTCCACGATTTCCAGGCGACCGTCCTCCACTGCCTGGGCATCGACCACACCCAGCTCACCTTCAAGTTCCAGGGACGCCACTACCGGCTCACCGACATCCACGGCGAAGTGGTGAAGCCCCTGCTGGCGTAGTTCGAACGCCGCAAGACGACGTCTATTTCACAGGATTCGGCTTGATGCCCGTGGCCCGGGCCACGACGTAGGTGAGCAGGGCCGCGACGAAGGAACCCAGCGCGCCCATCTTGGCGGCGTCCTGGATCTGTCCCGGCGGGAATGCCACCGTGGTCACGAAGAGCGCCACGGTGAAACCGATCGCGGCGGCGAACCCCACGACCACCAGGTCCCGGGAGCCGATCCCCTCGGGGAGTCCCAGCCGGAACCCGGTGGCCACCAGCATGGCTCCGGCCCAGATGCCGATGGGCTTGCCCGCCAGGAGCCCGATCAGGACCAGGAAGGTGGGGGAATCCACGGCGCTCAACAGCACGCCGGCGTTGAAGAGGCCGAAGAGCATCAGGATCAACTCCACCGGCTTCTGCCACCAATGCTCGAATTCGTTCAGCGTGTCCGTCGCTTCCAGTTCCTTCCAATCGAAGAGGCCCCTGTCGGAGTGGTGGTGAGGCATGGCGGGAATGATGGGCAGCAGGCCCAGAGCCGGATGGAGTCCGGCCATGGCGAACCCGACCCACGACAGGGAGCCGGGAATGGCCAGATACCACCAGAAGCTGCGGAGGCGCAGGCGCTGAAACAGGAAGGCGACTCCCACGCCCGCCACGGCCAGGAACATCCACAGCATCTGCACTTCCCCCTGCGGGTAGAAGGCCGCGAGAATCAGCAGGCCCATGGCGTCGTCGGCGATCGCCAGCAGCAGCAGGAAAGGAATCGCGGGATGGCCGGCGCCGAAGACGATCCGGGCCACCATGTAGCTGAAGGCGATGTCGGTGGCGCAGGGAATGGCCCAGCCGTTGGCCAGTTCGTCGAAGCGCCCGATCAGAGCCGCGCCCACCAGGTAGAGGAGGGCCGGCGCCACCATTCCGCCCACGGCCGCGACGAGGGGAACGGCGGCCCGCTTGGGACTGCTGAGGGGGCCGCCCGGCAGGGTGGCTTCCCAGACCTCCTTGCCGGCGATGGCGAAGAAGAACGCCATCAGCACGTCGTTGACCAGGTAGTGGAGGTCGAAGACCCGCGTGCCGTCGGCCTTGAGCGTTCCGAACAACGTGTCCTCGAACAGCTTCAGGTGGACCAGATGGTGGTAGGAGTCGTATTCCAGATTGGCCCACAGCAAGGCGCCGAAGGCGCCGGCGATCAGGAAGATGGAGTTCTCGAAGAGGAAGGTGATGATTGGGTTCTTGGACTCGCTTGCAGCCACGATTCAACCTTTATTTCGATATTCGTAATTCTCAGTTCGCGAAGTGGACCTTCCCCTGCCGGCGCCTCTCCCGGGGGTCGTATTCACAGGTCACCAGGAAGATCTCCTCCGCTCGTGTCCTGCGGGGAGGGATGGCGACCTGGACATGAGCGAACCCCCGGGCCACCCAGGTGACGAACCCATCCGTTTCGGACGGATCCACGACGTGCCCGTTGAGCCTGAGGTCGAGGATCCGCGCGTTCTGGTAGGGGATCCGCAGCCGCACGCAGATTCCGTGGCGGACGGGTCCGCCCTCCCCGGCCTCCAGGCGGTCGGGGCCCGAGTCCTGCCGGTAGAACTTGGCGCCTCCACCCTCCACCAGAAAACGCGCCGGGCGCTTGCCGTCGTCCAGGGGATGACGATGAATCAGCCGCCGGATGGGCTCCAGGTTCATCCCGGGATGGCGCTCGATTCGGGAGAGCATGTCCAGGAGGGTGTGGTCCCCCAACCACTTGCGGGCCGCCTCCCGGGAGGTGGCGCAGACGCAAAGAGCCATGCCCTCGACCTCCGGCCAGTCGAAACCGAAGCTGAGCTGACGCAGCTTGTTCCACAGCTCGACGCGGCTCCTCCGGCGGGCGCCCGCCGTGGTTCCGTAGGCGGTCAGGCGATGCAGGTCGTTGCCCATCATCACCCGGGTCGGGTAACCGGGATAGTACTCCCCGGGCCAGACTTCGTTCCCCACTTGGAGCAGCCGGCGATACCGGAGCAGAGCGCTTCGTTCCCACGCATTCTCGTTGGCGGTCACCAGGGAGTGGTAGCGGTTGTAGCAATACGTGGCGGCATAGACCCGGGGCCGGCCCTTCCAGGTCTTCTCCCGCATCCCGTCCAGATCGGGACCCCAGAACATGCGTTCCGAATCCTCCTCCAGCCAGTCGGCCGGGTACCCCTCCTCCAACGCCGCCTCGTTCATGAGCCGCATGATCTCGTGATGATAGGGCCGCAGGGAGACGTTGGAGTAGGCGGCCGCCGTATCGGCGTGGATGGAGCCGTAGAACTCAAGAAAAGACCCGTGCATGTCGCCGTGCACTTCGGGCTGCAGTTCATCCATGAGCCGTTGGATCACCCTGGCCTCCGGATGCTTTTCCGGTTGCACCGGACCCTCCAGAGTCCAGTTGTTGTACGGGTCCAGGTCGTGGGCATTGTGGAAACTGCCGGTCACGTATCCGTCCGGGTTGACGATGGGGACGCACACCACCTGCTGGCGGGCCAGAATCCGCCGGGCCAGGGGATGGCCGGAGAGCAGCCACTCCACCACTTCCAACATGGCGCTGGGGCCGATCCGCTCGCCGCCGGAATGGAGCGTGGTGAGGAGGACGTGCTCCTTGTGCTCGTCGGAGACGGACCAGTCGCTCAGACGGACCGCCACCAGGGGCCGGCCCTGGACGCTTCTCCCCAGGTCCTCCAGCTTCAGAAAGTCTCCGTGCTCGCGGCCCAACCGCCGGACCCGGCGATAGAGATCCTCTAACGGGAACCAGGCCGGGCCTTCGTGGCCTCGAACCTGAGCCTGCAGACGTTGGGCGGCAACACCGAAGATCCCGAGGCCGGCGGCCTTCAGGAAGGTCCTTCTCCCCCTGGGACTCCTGACGCCGGCCGCCGGGGTCCCGGCCCGAAAACTGCGCTGGAATCGCGTCAATGCATTCATTCAGGATTCCTTGCCACTACCGGAACCGCAGGGAGAACAGGTCGGCGTCCTTCATCTCGATCCTGAGGCGTACCGTGCGCCCCGCCAGGGAGGTCAGGTCGGAACCGGTCCGCCAAGCGACGATTCGTTCGATCTCGTCTCCGTAGATCTCGGGACAGTCCTCCATCCCGAATCCGGGCAACGGCGCCCCGGTTTCGTCCTGGACCTCCACCCGGACTCGGCCGGCGGCCGAGGTGGAGTAGTTGAGCACCAGGCGGGAACCGGAAAAGGTCAGGGGACGGGTCAGGACCGTCCCTCCCGAATAGGGCGCCCGCAGCGATGCCAGGCCGTCGACTCTCAACACTCCCCGCCGGATGGACATCCGAGCTGTCTTGCCGTGCTCGATGAAGTAGAGAGACATCTCCCGTTCTCCGGTGGGGACCAGGCCGGTGCCCACGTGGATGGAACGTTCGTGCCAGGCCAACGGGTCCCGGCCCGGACGGAGAAAAGCCTCCATGTAACGGCGGTCGAAGTTCAGGCCGTCCCGGCTGAACATGAAGACGATGTCGGAAAGACCGATGTGTTCCCAGTCCGGATCGGCTTTTCGAGTGGGAAGGAACCGCTTTGGGAACATGAGCAGGAGGCCGGGGTCCCGGTAGTAGGGAGTCGCGGAGTTCTTGTAGAGGTGCTCCATTGGCGCTCCGCCCAATCCGATGTACTCCTGTGGCGACCAATTCGCGAAGTCCTTGGAGACGTAACGGCGAATGTCCCGGATATGGGTCATTTCCCGCGACTCTCCCGAGGGAAGCTTCATGGTCACGGTGTCCGCGGTGCGGCCCACCCGCTCCGAACCCGGGGGAGGCAAGCCCTTCCGGTACCAGCCCCGGGCGTAGATGGCGTAGTGCCGGCGGACCGGGTCCCAGAGGGCGATGTTGTGGGAATCGAACTGGGGGTCTTCCTCCAGAGCCTTCAACATGGGCTCCTTGTGGAGATGCCGCCAGCGCAATCCGTCGGGAGAAGCGAGTCCGTAGATCACCGCCCGCCGCTTTCCCGACTCGGTGATCTCGTTGAGATTGGTGATGGCCTTGTAGCGCGCGTCGGTCGGCGCATCGGGGTTCTCGTCCTTGAAAACGGAGAACGACCTCCCGTCCGCCCCGGCAATGGGCCAGATGATGTTGTTGTTGCGGGAGCCGTCGAATTCGATGAGTCCCAAGTTGGGCTTCACCCAATGGATGCCGTCCAGACTCTCCGCGTAGGCGGTCAGAAACGGCCTTGCCAGGTACTTGGCGCGGTACCACATGCGGTAGCGATGACCGTCCTTGATGACCACCGGGTTGTACATGTAGATGTCTTCCCAGGGCCGGTCGACCCGAATCGCCGCCTCGCGGCGCTCGGGACGGTGGAGCACCCGGCGAACGTTGTCGCTGGACTCGACGAGCCAGTCATCCAGAAACAGTTGCAGGCTTCCGCCGAGGTGCCGAACTTCGCTGCCTGTCACCTCGGTGGAGCCGGCCAGGAACAAGAACATGCCGGCCAGCAGGGGAAACCCGGTTCTACTCTGCATCAGATCCTCCCTCATTGCGTCTTGAAGCCGGACTCCGGTTCAATACTCGATCCGGCCTTCGGGGTCGACGCGCCGCGGCTCTCCCCGGACCTCGAATGCCGTGGCGCACAGAACGGAGTGGAGCGATTTTCCCGGCGGCAACCGGTGTTGCGTCCCGTTTTGCACCGCCTCGGCCAGACCTCCGCCCGCCGGCGTGGTGTTGGGCTCGATCCCGGCCACGTAACATCGTCCCCACCATGGATAGTCCGCGGAACCGCACAGTTCCTCCCAGAGCCAGAGGCAGGGGAACACCTCCAGGTCCCAGGACATGGCGAACCCGAGTCCGCTCTCCTGGTTGACCAGGGCGTACCAACCCTCCTCCAACTCCCGCAGAAAGCTCTGCATGGTGACCCGCGCCGCCGGGGGTGGGATCCGGGAGACGTCGAACGGCGCCCCATCCACCGTCTCGACCATGGGATAGGACTCGAAACGACGGCTGGGGGACAGGAAGAGGTTGGAGTCATCTGTCTCCACCACCCGCGCCGGCGCATAAAGGCGGCAATGTTCGCTCAAGAAGGGCGCCCCCAGGGCCGGATGGTGGCCCCAGATGAAATCTGCGGCGTCCGCACCCTCGTTCGTCACCGTCTCCTCGATCAGGAGCGTGGCACGGCCGGCCTCCAGAGTCAGCCGCTTTTCCAACAGGAACGGCGTCCGCACCATGCGAGTCCGGAACTGGACCGAGATCCTGCGGGAGGTCTCCTCCACGATCCGCCAGGACCACGGCACCTTGCAGGCCTCGCCGTGAACCCCCAACTCGGCACCCCGATAGGTGCAGCCGGCTCCCGCGTTGGGAAACAGCTCCTGCCAGCCCCCGAAGTAGTAGTCGAGGAAGGAAGAAGCCGGGTTGGCCGTGTCCTGAATGGTCGTGGCCGGATCTCTCACCCCCCAAGGAGCCTTCCAGAGAAAGTCCGTGCCGCTGGCGCGATGGCGAAAGGAGTAGACGTCCGTCCCCTTCCCCACCAGGACGACCACCTCCAGGTGCTCGTTCTCCAGGACCAGGCTCTCGATCCCGCCGACGCGGGACTCGGCGATCCGGCACGCCCTCATCCCGGCATCTCCCCGGTTTGGGCGAAGCGGAGCAACGGGTCCCGTCCCATTCCGGCGATTCCCAGCCGCCGGACGGTCCGGCTGGAGGCCCTGAAGTCCGCTCCCAGCGCCGCGGAAGCAAGCGCCACCAGTCCATCCATGAGCGGGGTCGCCACTCCCAAGTGCCGGCCCAGTGAGCTCCATGCTCCCAGTCCATAGGGCACGTCTTCGGTCAGCCAGCGGGTGTCCAGTTCGCCGGGGGCCCTCAACTGGGTCAGCATGCGGCTGCCGTTGATGGTGCTCCAGAGATCTCCCCGGGGACCGAAACCGGCGCGGAAAAAGGCCTCGTCCACGGCCGACAGCTCGAATCCGAGTGCCCGGCCCACCTCGCGGCGTTCCCGGTCGACGCCGTAAATGGCGTTGCACACGCCCGGCGTGACTCCCTCTTCGTAGAAGTAGAAATCTCCCCTGGAATACTCCACCCGGCCGGCGTTCATGAGTACTCCGGGAGGGTGAACCACGGGGTTCATGGCGCTCAGGCCGCACTCCAGAACATTGCCGTAGCAGGAGACGGCGGAGTTGTCTTCCCCGCCTGGTTTCCCCAGGCCGTCGACGGTGAAAACAGACCGCAGCAGGTCCCGGGTCCGGCCCGTCTCCGACGCCGGCAGGACCCCGAGACCCAACGCGGAGACGACTCCCCAGATATGGGCCGAGTCGGGGGTGAGCTTCCGGCAGACGTAGGGCGCCGTGTCGGTCTCGGCCAGCGTGATCCGGGACGGGTCCCGGCCTCCCTCCCGCAACAGGGCGTGGAACTCCAGCGTCCCCAATGTTCCCGGAAGCAGGACCAGGGTATGGCCCTCTCTCAGGTAGGGGGCGCAGGCCAGGGCGAAGGGACGGTGGGCATACGCGGGAACGATGAGCAGGAGCAGGTCGTTTTGCAGGCCCTCCCGGAAATCGGTGGTCAGGGCGTGGATGGGGGCTCGGCCGCGAGCCGCCACCCCGTCCAGCAGGATCCCGTCCGCGCCTCGGACCGGGTCGAGGGTGTGGGCAAAGTCCGGATGCTCGCAGATCGTCACCTCGAACCCGCGCAGGCTCAAGTTGGCGGCAGCGGCAAAAGCGGTGTTCCCTCCCCCCAGAATCGTCAGGCTCGTCATGGCATTTCTCCGCAGACCCACCCCATCGACCTCGCTTTCCGGCCCATGACATAGCCAACCCGGCGAGGGTTAGTCAAGTTTTGATGGCGGCGGCTCCTATCCGCTGATGCGTTCCCGGCCGGCGCTTGCGGGACGGACCATCGCAAGCGTACTCTTTCCGGAAGGTTCCCAAAGCGCGTCGCTTTTCGGGACCGTGTGACCCGGAATCGAGGCAGTTGATTTGAAACAGTATATCGGTGAGAAGGCCTCCCGATTCACCGAGTCGGTGATTCGGGAAATGACTCGTCTGGCATACGAACACGGCGCCATCAACCTGGCCCAGGGCTACCCGAATTTTGCCGCGCCTCAGGTGGTCAAGGATGCCGCGTGCCGGGCGATCCAGGAGGACATCAATCAATACGCCGTCACCTGGGGGGCGCCGTCCTTTCGCCGGGCCGTGGCCGGCAAGTACCGCCGGGTCTACGGCTGGGACGTCGATCCCGACGTGGAGGTGACCGTCGCCTGCGGCTCCACCGAATGCATGATTTCCACCATGCTGGCCCTGGTCAACCCCGGCGAACAGGTCGTGGTGTTCGAACCCTTCTACGAGAACTACGGTCCCGATTCCATCATCGCCGGGGCGACTCCCATCTACGTTTCCCTGGATTCCGAATCCGACTGGGCTCTGGATTTCGACGTGCTGGAACGGACCATCCGCGAAGCCTGCGACCGCGGCCGGCTGCGGGCCCTCATCCTCAACTCTCCCAACAACCCGTCGGGAAAGGTCTTCAACCGCGACGAGCTGAGCCGAATCGCCGAGCTGGCGGTCCGGTACGACTTCTACGTCTTCACCGACGAGATCTACGAGCACATCCTGTATGATGGGCACGTCCACCTGCCCATGGCCCTGTTTCCGGGCATGCAGGAGAGGACCGTCACCATCAGTGCCCTTTCCAAGACCTTCAGCGTGACCGGATGGCGCGTCGGGTACACCATTGCGCCGGGCCACCTCGCCGGAGCCATCCGGAAGATGCACGACTTCCTGACGGTCGGCTCCCCGGCGCCGCTTCAGGAGGCGGGAGTCACGGCCCTGGCGATGGAATCCGACTACTACGACCAGTTGGCGCGCGACTACCTCGAACGCCGGGACTTCCTCATGGACGCGCTGGTCGAGTTGGGGTTCCGGATCTGGAAACCGGCCGGAGCCTACTACATCATGGCCGACATCTCCGGAGTGACCGACAAGGACGACGTGGCCTTCGCCTCCGAGCTGGTGCGGGACTACGGGGTTGCGGCCGTCCCGGGAAGCAGCTTCTACCGGCCCGGCAGGCAGCAGGGAGACCGGCTCATCCGCTTCGCCTACTGCAAGACCATGGACGTGTTGGCGGAGGCCCGGCGCCGGCTCTTGCGGCTGCGGAAGCGAGGCGGGCGATCCGGGAACCGCCCCCGGTGAGCTCGGTTCCCTGCTCACTGACCGTCGCCGGGTCCGACAGCGGCGGCTGTGCGGGAATCCAGGCCGACCTGAAGACCTTCGCGGCGCTCGGAGTCCACGGGATGAGCGCCATCACGGCGACGACGGTGCAGGACACCCGTCGCGTGCACGAGGTTTTCCCCCTTCCGCCCGACCATGTCGCCCGCCAGATCGATGCCGCGTTCCGGGACCCGGGAGTCGATTCCGTCAAGACCGGGATGATTCCCTCACCCGAGACCGTGGAAGCGGTGTCGGACAGGATCCGACGCCATCGCTTGGAGCGGGTCGTGGTGGATCCGGTCATCCGGAGCGGATACGGCCACGCGCTGGCCAGCGGGGAAGCCGTATCACGGATGAAATCTCTCCTCTTTCCCCTCACCCTGGTCCTCACCCCCAACCGTCACGAGTCGGAGCTGCTGACCGGGCGTGAGATCCGATCCGAGGAAGACGCCGTCCAGGCGGCTCGCCGGCTGCTGGACATGGGCCCCCGAGCCGTCGTCATCAAGGGGGGCCACTTCCGGGACCCGGAGAGCTCGACCGACTTGCTTTTCACCGGAACCGGCCGGGTCCGGCTGACGGGGCCTCGTCTCTCCTCCCGGGACACCCACGGCAGCGGCTGCACCTTCGCTTCCGCCATCGCCGCGCACCTGGCCCGGGGAAGCGGACTGGAGGAATCGGTTCGCCGCGCCAAGGATTACGTCACCGAGGCGATCCGCCATTCCCTGCGGCTGGGCGAAGGCAGCGGACCGTTGGGACATTTCCATGCCTTGTGGAACGCGGACAAAGGCGGGAGGAAGTGAAGTGAATACGCAAGAGGGCACCCACAAGGGGCAAGAGGGCACCCACAAGGGGTGCCCCTACAGTCCAATTCTCGGGCAGAGGTCGGCAAATGCGCATTCTTCGCACCGGGGCTTCCGAGACTGGCAGACCCGCCTCCCGTGGTGGATGAGGCGATGCGCGAAGTTGATCCACTCGTCGCGGGGGATCATGTCCATCAGGTCCTTCTCCACCTTCACCGGGGACTTCTGGTGGGTCAGCCCCAATCGTCTGGAGAGGCGGCCCACGTGCGTATCCACCACCACCCCCGAGGCGATGCCGTAAGCGGTTCCCAGCACCACGTTGGCCGTCTTGCGGGCCACTCCGGGCAGCTTCAGAAGGTCCGGCATGTTCGATGGAACTTCTCCGTCGAACTCGTCCACCAGCCGTCTGGCCGACCCCTGAAGGCTCTTGGACTTGTTCCGGAAGAATCCCGTGCTGCGTATGAGTTCCTGGAGGTCATCGAGATCCGCCCGGGCCATTGCATGGGCGTCGGGATACCGGCGAAAGAGGGCCGGTGTCACCATGTTCACCCGGGCATCGGTGCACTGGGCGGAGAGAATGGTGGCCACCAGGAGTTGGTACGCACCGTCGTGATGGAGCGCGCAGGTGGCCTCGCTATACTCCTGCGCCAGGAGACGGAGGATCTCAAAGACGCGATGGGCTTCCTTCCGGTTGACCATAGTGCCGTTAGAGCTTTTTCTGAATCACGTATTCGCGATCCCGCTCTTCCGCAGCCGGCGGGGCCGTCCCGCGCCTGGCGCGCCTGGAAGGCTTGGAAGGTTTGGGAGGCCGGCGAGAAGACCGTCTCCGAAAGAGTCCGGCAATTCCGGCGAAAACCAGACCCACGAACACGCCCGCCCCCAGGGAGACGGGCGAAAAGCTCCGGATCAGGTAAGACACGAGACCCGGCGGCGTCAAGTAGAACT
Source organism: Acidobacteriota bacterium (assembly GCA_022827025.1). Taxonomy (GTDB): domain Bacteria; phylum Acidobacteriota; class UBA6911; order RPQK01; family JAJDTT01; genus JAJDTT01. The sequence continues at coordinate 43,558 of JAJDTT010000075.1, read as the reverse complement.
CATGGGGATCCAGAGAGATTTTCTGGTCGTCCGAGTTGACGAGCTGAACCCGCAATTGAGCCCGTTCCGGTTCCGGGATTTCGCCGTCCAGGATCCAGGCCCACTCGACCTCCTCCCGGGGATTGGCCTCCCGGGCCGCCTCCCCCTCCATGAGAACCGCCCTCAGCCGGTCGCTGTCGAAGGACCAGGAGGGCTCGATCTTGAAAGATCCTCCGAGGGAATCGAACAGGACCCGCTCTTCCTCCTGGAATTCCACCCGGTCCGGGGACTCCATCAGAAACCTCATCCGGCAGATCTGTCCCGGATGTTCCGGAGTCTCGATCTCGATCCGGCCGACCCGCTTGGAGAGCAAATAGACGTCGGCCACTTCCAGAGGCCGTCCTTCCCGCTCCTGGAACGACCTCTCCAAGCGCAGGCCGGCGCTCAGGCGAGAAGCCATCTCCATGGCGTCGCTCTGCCGTTTGGCCTTCAGAAACTGGGCTTGAATGCTGTCCTTGTTGGAGGTCAGGCTGCGGAGTTCCGAGGAGAGCCGCCGGCTGCGGGTCTGGACCTTCTTCAGATCGGCGGCGAGCTTCGTATTGGCCTGTTCCCGCTCGTTCAAGTCGGCGCGGGCCTGCGCCAACTCCTCCGAGAGGTTCTCCCGCTCCCGGCGTGCCGACTCGATGCCCTCGCTCAACGACTGCATCCGGTTGTCCAACTCGGTGTTCGAGGCCTCCTCCAGATTGAGGCTGCTCAAGAGCCCGTTCATCTTGACCTGGGCGTCCTTCAACTGCCCTTCCAGAGATCGGCGGGTCGTGGCCGCCAGGTTCTTGTCCCGCTCCAGCTCCCGGACCTGGGTTCGGAGACGGTCGAGTTCGACCGTCATTTCCACGATCTGCTCGCGTTGCTCCCGGCTGGCCCGGCCCAACCGGGAGACGTCCCGATCGAGGGCCCGGCTCTTCTTCTGGAGCTGAGAAAACTCCCCCTCCAGCGCCTGGTACTGAGGGCTGTCCTCCACGATGGTCCGCAGCACCACGTCATCGGGAGTGTTGGTGGTCGTGGCGAATTCGCGGACCAGAGCTTTGACCTGACCCCGGATGAACTCTCCTTTGGCGGATTCCAACTCCTTGTAGGAAAGTCCTTCGGTCAGGCTGCTCGCCAGGCTTTTTTCGAAGTTCTCTCGCTGGGGAAAGGCCTGTTGAGTCGAGGCGGGAAACCGGAACTCCAACGAACCCTCGCGGGTCGTGCCCACTGATGAGAACCGGAACCGGACCGTCTTGTCCCTGAAATTCACGTCGGTGATCCGGACCTGATCCCCGACCTTGAAGCTCACCGGCTGGTTCAGGTTCCCCCGGTCCAGCCTGGCGCCGGAATCCAGGACATGGATCACCTGCTGGAGTCCCCGAACCGGGACCTTGAGAAAGACCGCCTTGTTCTCGAACCGCTGAACGTATTCGTCCCGGACCTCCCTTGCGACCCGGGGAAATACGAACGAAAACGTCGCGACCGCAACCACGCCGACGGCCACCCGGCCAGTCCATTTCATCTGCTTATCTCCTTGATCTCTTTGCTTCGATTCTAGCAGCCGGAGGTGAAATCCGTCACTGCACGCGCCAAAGAGGGCGCCCGCAAGGGATGCCCCTGCACCGCCATGCAGGTTTCTTCCCGGGTATACTACGGGCGCCACTTATGACGAGCACCGCCGCAACCGACCGCAGGTCCGAGACCCTCCCCGTCACCGAGATCTTCTTCAGCATCCAGGGAGAGTCCAGCTACAGCGGACAGCCCTGCGCCTTCGTGCGGCTGACCGGCTGCAACCTCAGGTGCAGCTATTGCGATACCGAGTACGCCTTCGAGGGGGGCGCCGCCATGTCCCTGCCGGAGATCACCGCCCAATTGGAGCAGTATCCCACCGACCTGGTGGAGATCACCGGAGGAGAGCCTCTGCTTCACTCTCTGGCATACACCCTCGTCAGGAGATTGCTGGACGCCGGCAAGAGGGTCCTGATCGAGACCGGCGGCAGCCTGGACATCCGTCCGGTGGATCCCAGAGCGGTCCTGATCTACGACATCAAGTGCCCGGACAGCCTGATGGAAGGAAGAAATCGTTGGGAGAACCTGGATCACCTGAGGCCGCACGATGAAATCAAGTTCGTGATCTCCTCGCGGAACGATTATGAGTGGGCCAGGCGGAAGACCCTCGATCTGGAACTGACCCGGAGGCACCTGGTTCTGTTTTCGCCGGAATGGAACCGCATGGACGCAGCCCGGCTGGCCGGTTGGATCCTGGAGGACGGCCTGCCCGTCCGGATCCAGGTTCAGCTTCACAAGATCATCTGGGGAGCCGAGGCAAGGGGGGTCTGATGCGTTACGGTCTGGTTCTGGATCCGGTCTTCCTGGAACACCGGGTGCCACCTGAACATCCCGAACGCCCGGACAGGCTTCGAGCCATCTCTGAGAAACTGTCCGCCCGGTCGGCGTTCGACCGGCTGGTGACGGTGGCCCCCGCGCCCGCCGCCGAAGAAGCCATACTTCGGGTCCACACTCGGGACCATCTGGCCCACATCCAGGGAACGCGGCTTCAGCCGCTCCATCCCTTGGACTGGGACACCTATTCCGGCGGGGCCTCGCACGACGTGGCGCTGCTGGCGGCCGGGAGCGTCATTCGAATGATCGAACTTCTCTTTCGAGGAGACCTCGACTCCGGGTTCGCGGCCATCAGGCCACCCGGACACCACGCCGAACCGGGGAAGCCGATGGGTTTCTGCCTCTTCAACAACGTGGCCGTGGGCGCCCAGTGGGCCTTGGACCAGGGTCTGGTCCGGCGCGTGGCCATCGTCGACTTCGACGTCCACCACGGCAATGGAACCCAGGCCGCCTTCTACCACCGGGACGACGTCCTCTACGTGTCCCTGCACCAGCACCCTCTGTACCCGGGGACCGGGTACTACACCGAAGTGGGCGTGGGGAAGGGCAAGGGGATGACGGTCAATTTCCCGATTCCCGCGGGGCAGACCAACGGCTTCTACTCCTCCCTGCTGGCCGGCATGGTGCTGCCCATCCTGGCCGGCTATGAACCCGGGTTGATTCTGGTTTCCGCGGGATTCGACGCCCACCGGGACGATCCCCTGGCCGGAATGCTGTTGGATGAACGGGGATATACCAGGATGGCGGCAGATCTGAATCGGGCCGCAGGGAAGATCTGCGGCGGCAGGATTCTCTACGTGCTGGAGGGAGGCTACAACCTGAAGGCCCTGGCCGGCTCCGTGGAGACTACGGTGGCCGCCGGCCTGGACCCGCCGGAAACCGGTCCCGAGCTGGAACCCAGTCCCAATTCGGAGCCCTATATGGATCAGCTCCGTCCCGTCCTCAGCCCGTACTGGCCAGTGTGAAGTCAGTCCGCCTGGAACTCGGCCTGCAACCGGTTCCGGACATCCTGGAAGGTGTCGTAGGGGATAAAGCCGATGTCCCGCTTCCGGCAATATTTCGCCAGGTAGCGTTTTGCAAAGACGCGATCCACATGGGGAAGAACGCAGATGTCCGATATGCCGTCGCCGATGAAGGTGACCTCATCGGCCTCGCTCGCCGTCCGCACCACCGACTCCTTCTCCGACTCCGGCCGCCGATGGTAGCGCCAACTCCGGCCGTCGATCCGGGCCGTATGCGCCACGACCGGCACCTCCAGGTCTCCGATCATGAAGGCGATGATCTGCTCCAGCCCCGAACTGACGACGCAGAGGGGAATCGAAGATTCGCGGCACCAGTTCACGAATCCGGGAAAGGTGGGGTCGACACGGACCGATTCCTTGAGGCAGGCGGCAACCTCTTCCCAGGAGGCGTCAACCGAGGCGACCTCCTCGGCAATCACCTCGGCCGCCGACAGGGTCCCGTTCTCGAATTCGGACAGCAGGTCTCGCCGATAGCCGTCGCCGCCTCCGAACTCCTGAACCAGCAGGACGATGGAGTCGCGATCGGTAATGGTTCCGTCGAAATCGGTGTAGATCTGCATCGGGAGCGCGACCGAAGTCAGGGGCCGCCGGCAGACTCGGCCGACAGTCCCGGGTGATGAAGGCAGAAACGATGCTACGCAGAATTTGGGCGCGTGGTCCGGACCCGGTTCAGCCGAACTTGACCTTCAATTCCACTGGCAGCCGGAATACGACGGGGCACTCCTCGCACTTGAGCAGCACCAAGGTTTTCTTCTTTCCGAACTCGCCCTCGATCTCCTGCCGGAGCGTTTTGTCGGGCTCGTTGTAGTATCCGGCAAACGGATAATATCGCTTCAACTTGCCGTGGCAGGGTTTGCCTTTGGCGTTTCTCTCGTTGCACACGACCTGTCGGGGCAGCAAATCCTTGATCACCGTAGCTTCCTTCCCTGACTGACAACGCCCGGTATTCTAACCGAGACCCGTCCGCCTCCACAAACCCGGCCGCAGCGGGAATTCGGCAAGCGGAATCCCGGGACGCACCTGCCATTCCTCGTTCGTCACGCCCCATCCTGGCTATGATAACCTTGGGTTGATGAATCCGGACCGGGACGGGAAGGAGTAACGGCTATGGCCTCAAGTGGCGACAAGCTGGTCTATTTTCTCATCGGCAGCTTTGTGGGTGCCTGTGTGGCGCTGTTGGTGGCCCCCCAGTCAGGTGAACAGACTCGGGAGCTCTTGGAAGACAAAGCCCGGAAAGGCGCCGACAGAGTCGGCCGCAGGGTCCGGGAAGGCAGGGACGCATTGGAGGAGAAAGGCCGGGAGCTCGCCGGCAGGGCCAGTGAGACCCTGGACCGGGAAAGGGCGAGCCTCCGGAAGAAGAAGGAGCAACTCGGAGTCGTCCTGGATGCCGCACGGCGAAAGTATCGGGGCGAGGAGGCGACGCAGGAAGAGTCCGCCGACTGAGGTCCGGACGAAGGCGGCACGTCCCGATTCCCGGGGCGCAGCCCCTGCCGCCCATTCCTCCAGTAGCAATTGTGGAGTGTGCATTTGAGCCCTGAACTCCTGTTGATCCTGTTCATCGGCATTACCGCCCTCTCCATGACCCTCCAGGCCCTATCCGTGTGGCGAGCGGCCAAGACGGTTCGAAAAATGGCCGAGGAGTTGCGGCAGGAGACCCGGAGGCTCGAAGCCGCAGTCGAGTCGGTCAGCACCAAGTTGACCCAGGTGTCCGAGAGCCTGGAGCCGTTGCGGCAACTCGGCAATGAGTTCAACGACAACGTCCGCTTCGTGATGGGCGCCTTCCGACGAACCACCGAGGAGGTGGATGGCCTGGTCAAGGAAGTGCTTCGGCTGGGAAACGAACAGGTCCAGCGAGTGGACGGGTTGGTCACCGACACGGTCGAGAAGTTCGAGCAGACCAGCGAAGTGATTCAGAAGGACGTCTTGAGACCCATTCTGGAAATCGGTTCCTTCTTCAAAGGGATCCAGTCGGGACTGTCGTTTCTGTTGGGACGGCGAGAGAAAAAGACCGGAGCCAAGTCGCCCGAAGAAGAACTCTTCATCTGACGCGTGTCTGATCGAGGCGACTCCCGCCCAGTATTGCGAGTTACGGCGGATCCATTCCCCAGCCGAGCAGAATGCCTCCCCAGGTGAATCCCGCTCCGAAGGAGACCATGAGAACCTTGTCCCGTTTCTTCAATCGCCCCTGACGGTGAGCTTCCGCCAGACAGGTGGGAATGGTCGCCGCCGTGGTGTTGGCGTAGCGGTCGATGTTGACGGCAACCTGATCCTCGGCCAATTTCAGGCGCGACATGGACGACTTGATGATTCGCATGTTGGCCTGGTGGGGGACGAACAGCGAAAGTTGATCGGTGGGAATGCCGTTTCGCTGGAGCAATCCGACCGAAGTGTCGCACATGACCCGGACCGCGAACTTGAAGACGTTCCTCCCGTCCTGGTGGACATAGTGCATTCGCTTGTCCACGGTTTCATGGCTTGCGGGGCGATGGCTCCCTCCGGCCGGCATGAACAGGAACTTCCCTCCCGACCCGTCGCACCCCAGGGTCGAGTCCAGGATGCCCACCTCCTCCTCCTCGGTGGGCTCAAGGAGGACCGCCCCGGCGCCGTCTCCGAATAGAACGCAGGTGGCCCGGTCCTCGAAGTCGATGATGGAGCTCATCACATCGGTACCCACCACGAGGACCTTCTTGTGGGTTCCCGTCCGAATAAACTGCGCAGCCGTCGAGAGGCCGAAAAGGAATCCGGAGCAGGCCCCGGAAAGATCGAATCCCCACGCGTTGGCGGCCCCGATCTTCTCCTGGATCCGGCACGCCGTCGAAGGAAACATCATGTCCGGCGTGACGGTCGTGACGATGATGAGATCGATGTCTTCCGGGCGATGCGGCGTACCTTCCAAAGCATCCTGGATGGCCCGAACCGAGAGGTCGCTGTTGGCTTGGTCCTTGCCGGCAATCCGGCGCTCCGAGATCCCGGTGCGCGATCGAATCCACGCGTCGGAAGTGTCCAGAACCCGGCTCAAGTCGTGGTTGGTGACGCGTTTCTCCGGAACGTACATCCCCACGGCCGTTATGTTCGCCCGAATCTCGCTCAACTCGGCACTCTCCTTTACAGTCCGTGACGGCTATTGCCACGGGTTGTCGACACAGCAGCCGTCTCCACACCGGCGTCGAGCCGGCTTCGATGAGGAGACCGGCCGGGCTCCCTCTCCGGCCTCAGACCGGCGCCGGATCCGATTCGGATGATCTCCACTCCGTCCGGCAATTCCAGGCGGAACTGTTGGTCGCGGATCTTCACGTTCTCCCGGAAACGGCTGAATATGTAGTCGTTCCGATTCCCGATGGGCTCGACTACGGACAATCTTCGGATGAGCCAGGTCTGGGGGGACAGTTCCAACAGCAGATAGCTGAATTCAGGCCGGGCCCGAACGGGCGTCAAGCGAAGGAGCAGGTTGGATTCGTCCAACGGCCCTTCCCCGGTTTCGAACTCCACCAGGAAGTCGTCCCGGATCCGTTTGGGTCCCAGCAGGAAAAGCAGCGGCGTATCCGCGGTCTCCGGGTCCAGGTCGGTGATCGTCACCTGGTTCTCGCCGGGGACGTAGAAGAAGGTCTGTTTGCCGTCGGCCACGAACAGCTTCCTGGTGGGACGCTGGTATTCCCAGTACATTTTCCCAGGGCGCTTCATCAGCAGGATCCCCTCGCCCCAGTCGCTTTCGAAAAAGACCCCCTGCGACTGAAAGACCTGCCGGAATTCGGTGGAGAAGCTTTCGACCCGATCATACCGGTCCTGGACACGGTCCACGACTTCCAGCGCTCCGGGAGAAGACGATGCTCCCAACAGGTGCGCCGGGAGCAGACCCGCCAGCAGAATCGCGCCCAAAGAGCCGGAGTTTTTCCGGCTGGGCGGATTCGATGCCCGGTCCCCGCCACCCGTTCCGAAAAAGCCCTGGTAGAGAATCGCCGCCACTCCGCAGGTGATTGCGGCATCGGCCAGATTGAAGGTCGGCCAAGCGAAACGGTCCTGCCAATGAAACGCCAGAAAATCGACAACATAACCGCGCCACAGCCGGTCGCAGAAATTTCCCAGGATTCCTCCCAACAGGAGCCCCAGGAAGAGTTGGACGCCTCTTTCCCCAGGCGGACTGGTCCAGATGTAGTACAGCACCATGACCGCCGCCGCGACGGCCAGGACAGAAAGGATCACCGGTTTCCACACCGAAGGATTGGAATGAAACAGGCCGAAGGCTATGCCCTCGTTGCGGACGAAGTGGATCGTGAAGAAACCATCGACGACCTGGTGGTAGTGCAGCCAGGCGGTGCTCTTGACCCACCACTTGGTGAGGAGATCCAGCGCCAGCACCACCGCCGCAATTCCCATCGCCAGGAGTTTCATCGTCTTCTCCGCGGCGCCGACGGCTTCCGAAAAAAAACGTCCCGCATGATCCCGGACTTCAAGCGAGGGCGCCGATCCGTTCCAACACCGAGCGGCATCGGAAGCAGAGGTGCGGAAGACCGGCATCGGTCCCCACCGAGCGTCGATGGTTCCAGCACCGCGCGCATTTCTTCGCCTGGGTTCTGGTCACTGTGACCCGCGTCTCATCCGCCGCCAGGTCCTCCCTCTGTTCGATTTCAACTTCGGAGACGATGAAGACCGTGGCCAGATCCTCCGCATACCGGCCGAGGTACCTGCAAGTCTCCGCGCCGGCCTCGATCCTGACCGACGCCTCCAACGAGTTCCCGATGAGCTTCTCCCGGCGGCATTCCTCCAGTGACTTGCTGACCTGGTGGCGGATCCGCAGGAGCGGCTCCCATCGCTCCAGAAGCCCGGGATTCTCATAACGGTCCAGATCCCGGGAGAACTCGGCCATGTGGACCGACTCGGCCGGAGGGTTCCGGCCGTGGAGTTCTTCCCAGATCTGGGTCGTGGTGAAGGGCAGGATCGGAGCCAGCAGCCGGACCAATGCGTCCGCGATCCGGAACAGTGCCGTCTGCGCCGACCTTCGTTCCCCCGAATCGGCCGCCGAGACGTAGAGGCGGTCCTTCAGAACGTCGAGATAAAAACTGGAAAGCCCCACGACACAGAGCTGGTAGAGGGAATGGTAGACGGTGTGAAACTCGAAATTCCGGTAGGCCTCCTCCACGCGCCGTGCCGTGGCGGCGGTGTGAGCCAGAGCCCAACGATCCAACTCCAGCAGTTCCCCGTCCGGCACGGCCATTTCCGGAGAGAAGTCCTGAAGGTTGCCCAAGAGGAAGCGGCTCGTATTTCTCAGCTTGCGGTAGGCGTCCCGGAGTCGGGACAGGATCTCGTCTCCCAGGCGGACGTCTTCGGTGTAGTCGATGGACGCAACCCAGAGACGCAAGATCTCGGCGCCGTCCCGCTTGATGATGTCCTGGGGAGAAATGACGTTGCCTCTGGATTTGGACATGGCCTTCCCTTCGGCATCCAGCGTCCATCCATGGCACAGGACCGAACGGTAGGGAGCTCCGCCGCTGACGCCGACCCCTACCAGCAAGGAGCTGTGAAACCAGCCCCGGAACTGATCCCCACCCTCCAGGTAGAGATCCGCGGGCCATTCGAGTCCCGGCGTATTCCGCAGCACGTGATGGCTGACCCCAGAGTCGAACCAGACATCCAGTATGTCCTTCTCCTTTTCGAACTCCTCGCTTCCACAGGCGCAACGGGTGCCTTCGGGGAGCAGCTCTGACGCCGGTCTCCGGTACCAGGCGTCGGCGCCCTCCCGCTCGAAGATCCGCGACACATGTTCGATTATGTCGCGCTCCAGCAGGATCTTGCCGCAGGCCCTGCAGTAGAAGGCGATGATCGGAACGCCCCAGGTCCTCTGCCGGCTGATGCACCAGTCCGGCCGGGTGGAGATCATGTTATGGATCCGCTCCCGGCCCCAGGACGGAAGCCACTTCACCCCCGCGATCTCGCGCAGCGCCCGTCCGCGCAGGTCTTCCCGGTCCATGCTGATGAACCACTGGGCGGTGGCGCGAAAGATGACCGGATTGCGGCAGCGCCAGCAGTGAGGATAGCTGTGCCGGAACGGCCCTTCCCGGACCAGATGGCCTTCCCGGGCCATCAGGGCGTTGATGGAAGGGTTGGCCTCGAACACGGGCATGCCTCCGAAGTGATCCACCTCCGGCAGGAACCGGCCCGAGTCGTCCACCGGACAATAGATCTCAAGACCGTTGTCGATTCCCAGGCGGTAGTCCTCTTCCCCGTGCCCGGGCGCGGTATGGACCACTCCGGTGCCCTGTTCCAGGGTGACGTGATCTCCGAAGACGACCGCGGACCGGCGCGGAATCCATGGGTGCCGGCACTCGAGACCGCCGAGGGCGGCGCCCCGGAGCCGTCCCAGAATCCGGTAGTCGCCCCAACCGCACTCCTCGGCCACTCGGGGAACCAGATCGGCAGCCAGGATGAAAACCTCGTCCCGGGTCTCCAGCAACGCGTATTCGAAGTCGGGATGAAAGCAGAGACCCTGGTTGGCGGGGAGGGTCCAAGGGGTCGTGGTCCAGATCAGAACCGAGACGGGGCGGGCCCCGATGTCCAATCCATGAAGTCCTCCCGTCACGGGAAACCGGACGTAGACCGACGGACTGACATGTTCCGAATACTCCACTTCCGCTTCGGCCAGTGCCGTCTCGCAGTGAATGCACCAATGAACCGGCTTCAGACCCTTGTAGACGCTTCCCCGGCCGACGAAATCGCCCAGCAGCCGAGCCGTCTCGGCTTCATAGGAATGGCTCATGGTCAGGTAGGGCGCCGTCCAGTCCCCCGTGACCCCCAGGCGACGGAACTCATTCCCCTGGATGCGCACGAACTTGGCGGCGTGCCGCCGGCATCGGCGGCGCACCTCCAACGGGTCCAGGTCGGTTCGCTTTCGGTTCATGACCTGGATCTCGATGGGCAGCCCGTGGCAGTCCCACCCGGGCACGTATGGACAATCGTAACCCTCCATGGTCTTGGAACGAACGATGAGGTCTTTGAGGATCTTGTTCAGGGCGTGTCCCACATGGAGATGCCCGTTGGCGTAGGGAGGGCCGTCGTGAAGGATGAAGCGAGGCCTTCCTGTTCGCGCCGCGCGGATCTTGGAGTAGATCCCCGACTCTTCCCACGACTTGAGAATCCGCGGCTCCAGAACGGGCAGATTCGCCTTCATCCGGAAACGGGTTCTGGGAAGGTTGATGGTTGCTTTCAGGTCGAGTGCTTCAACCACAAGAGCCGGAATTATAGCGGGATACGACGGCGCGGGGGCAACTCTTGTGGTTGCCCTTCCTTGGTAGAGGCAACTCTTGTGGTTGCCCCCATTCATGTAACGTACGATTCGGGAGGCGTCGTCTACCTCAGGTTGAACTGGACTTCGATGGTCGCCAGGACGTCGACCGGACTCCCGTTGAGCATTCCGGGTCGAAAACGCCAGTTGGTGGCGATCTCCTGGATGGCCTGTTCTTCCAACCCGTGGCCCAAGCCTCGAATGACCTTGAAGCTGTCGACGTTGCCATCCTTGCGGATGATGGCCTGAAGCCAGACCACACCCTGAACTTTGGCTTTGATGGCGGCGTCGGTGTAACTGGGAGTCGTCTGAACGATGGGAACGGGATTGGTGACCCCGCTCCCGTATCGGTAGATGCCGCTGCCGTCCCCGGCCGCGGGTCCCGAGCCCGCAAGGGGTCCGGTTCCAGTCCCCTCGCCCTGGCTCTCACCCTGCCCTCCCCGGCCGGGACGACCCGGCGGAGCCTCGATGTCGTCCAGGTTCAATTCCGCGACCATCTGCTTGATGACCTGGGGGACGTCCTCCAGCTCCTCCTTGCGGATGGGTTCGGGGTCTCTCGGAGTCGGATCGGGGATGGGAACCAGAATCGGCTTGGGCTTCGGCCTCACCGGTTTGGGCTTGGGCGGAGTCGCCTTGGGCAGGTCGCCGCCCCCGGTCAGGGCCGCGGGTTTCGCCAGATTCTTGAGCACCAGGACCTGCTGGGTCGGGACCAGGACCGTCTCGCCGAACGAGGGGAAGACCATCAACAGGAGAACTGCGTGAAAGAGGACGGCCAGGATGGCGGCGACCACCATCGGCCTCCGGTCGTCGAGATCCCATTCGTAGATGTTATATGGGTCTCGCGGCCCCTCCAGTTGAGCCTCGGGGACCTTCAAACCTAACAGCCGTTCCAGGAAATCCTTCACCGCCGACTCAAAACCCCTTCACTCTTTCCTCAGGCGCACCTGATGCAATGTTAGTCAACGCGGCCGCTTCCGGTCAACCGAACGCGATCGAGCGGCACCTTACTTGAGACGTGGATCTCCCGCAAAAGGATCAACGGGAAACCGGATGGGAAACCGGGTCTTGAATCAGCTCCCGCAGACACCGGCGCGTGTGCCGGAAGAGGTCCCGCTGCGCCGCCTCGACCTCCCTGTGGAGCCGAACCAGGTCGCCGCCGTCGTCCACGTCGAACCAGGAGGGCAACAACGTATATTGTTCCGGCCGCAACCTCTGAAGCGTCTGCTCCAGGACCCTGCCGGTCCCCCAATCCAGATTGGAGAAGAGCTCCGGTCTGGGGTGGGAAAGACCGATGAGATAATATCCCCCGTCCTCGGCCGGTCCCAGGACCACCGGGCGTCTCGCAAGTTGCTCCAGGGCTTGGCGAATGTACTTCCGCGGCACCGTAGGGGAGTCGGCGCCCAGAAAGACCACGGGCTTCTGCTTCGATTCCTCGGCGACCTGCCGGCAGGCCTCCCACAATCTCTCTCCCAGGTCGGCTCCCGTCTGTGCGCGGACGATGAGATCCGCGGGCAGCCGCCAGGCTTCGGCGAAGCGGGCTCGTTCCGGGGCGGTGGAGCCGCTCAGATACAGGTAGTGCCTCCGGCACAGGAAACGCGTCCCTTCAACGGTGTCCAGAAGCAGCGCCCGGTGCAGTTCCAGGCAACCCCGCTTTCCCAGCGCCGGCTCCAGTCGGGTCTTCACCCGGCCCAATCGGGGGTACCGGGAGAAGATCACCAGAGACCCGTCCATCAGGTTCCCCCGGACCAGAAGATGTAATCCTTCCAACTCTCGGGAACGGCCGGCTGGCGGAAAAGGAGGCGGACCCGGTAAGGGAAACCCGAGGGCGCCTTGGGGATTCTCAGCAGGCGCAGGTTGGCTTGCGCCGGCGACCGGTTCCCTTTCTTCCGGTTGCATTGGATACAGCAGGTGACGATGTTTTCCCAGCTTTTGATCCCCCCTTGGGCCACGGGGATCACATGATCGTATGTGAGCTGGTTCAGGGGCGCCTTCACGCCGCAATACTGACAACGATAGTTGTCTCGAGCGTACAGGTTCTCACGGCTGAACTTGATCCGGTGGCACCCGTGCCGGAGCTTGACGTAGTGAAGAAGACGCAAGACCGACGGGAGGCGGATCCGGTTCGAGACACTCCGGATCTCGCGGTCATATTCGGCCACCACTTCGACCTTCTCCTGGAAGACCATGCGGACGGCGCGCTTCCAGCCGATGATCTGCAGAGGCTCGTAGGTGGCGTTGAGAACCAGAGTGTGTTCCACTTGTCAACGGGGCGCGGGTCGATATGTAAGGCAGGCTTCCGCCCAATGTCAAGTCGAGGATCCACGAGCCCTCTCCCACTCGCATCCGGAGGCGTGGCAGCGACAGGTCGGCCCCAATGCAGACGGCGATCGACCGTACCTGCCGCAGACTCGCAAAGATCCAGGAGTCTGTGCGGTAGAAATGATCGTAGCGAGAAAGTGGAGAATCGAGGCCAGGTTTTCACGACTTGGAGGTGCCTAGTGATTCTATCCGCCGAGAAATCGCACGAATACGGACCGATTCTGCGCTTTCGCAGCAGATTGATTTCCGCCGCGCAGGCTCCTGGGGCATGGCGCGAGTTCATTTTGCTAGACTGATGCGGTCATGAAACAACGGGATCCAGGAGATCGAGTCCCGGGCCAGGAGCGGCCGCTTCCGTTCGGAAGCACGCGGGCGGCGCCGATGAGGACGGTCGGATCTCTTTTTCTTCCCTGGTTGCAGGAGATCGTCCGGGACCAGGAGGTGGCGGTGATCTTCTTGCGCGAGTTCTGGCCTCGGATCGTCGGGACACCGTTGGCCGCATCGACGGATCCCCTGCGTCTCCGCGGGCGAATCCTGGAGATCGGCGTCCCCGACTCCGAATGGGTGGCGGTGCTCCGGGATATGACTCCGGCACTGATCTCGAAGGTCAACGGGTTCTGGAACATGCCCCTGGTGCGGGGCCTGCATTTCCGAGTGCTCCATCCCCAGCCGGGAGATCTTTCCATTTGAGTCAAGTGAACGGATTGAACGGCCGGTTCCGGCCCGAATATCATAATGGTCCAGTGATGCGCAGACTCCTGGTGATTCTTCTGTTCGTCTTGCTGAGCCCGGGGGGGCCGGCACTTCGCGGCCAGCGGGTATTCATGACGCTGGATCCGAGCGAGTCCGAGGACCCGTTGCGAATCGATCCCAACGAGGTGCCCTTGATACTCGGGCCCGGCCAGAGCGATCTCAATTTTTCCCCCAATGTGGTCTTTACTCCGGACTCGAGCAAGGCCTTCGTCAGCTACACCTTCTCGAACAAGGTCCTGGCCTTCAACCCCAAGACCGGCGACATTCTGGGCCTCGTGGACATGCCCGAGAGCCCGGGCCACATCGCCCTCATGCCCGGCGGGGACCGCATCGCGGTCCTGTGCGCGTTCATCAACGAAAATGGCCGGGCCGACGCCTTCAGGTCCGATGCCTCCCAGGAAGAGACGCAGCCGGTTCAGGGAGCGATCGCGGCCATCGACGTGGACACGCTGGAGGTTCAGATCCTGACGATGGAGGCTTTCTTCTCCGTCGCCAACAACATGGTCTTCTCGGGAGATGGGGCCATGGGCATCGTGGCCTCGTCCGGGACCGACGAGATCCTTCGTTTCGACACGACTACCCTCCAGGAAGTGGAACCCAGACTCCAGATGCCGGGTGGAACCCGTCCCACGACCCTCCGAATGACTCCCGACGGGAGCCGGTTCTTCGTGGTCACGGTCGGGTCGACCCTGTTGACTCCCGCGGAGGAAAGGGACGCCATCACCATCGTGGACACCGCTTCCTTCTCCGTGGCGGCGACCATCATTCCGGATCCGGAACAAGAGGCCCCTCCTCATGATTTCCAGGTGGGCGCGGGGGCCGCCATCTCTTCGGACGGCCGGTATGGGCTGGTGGCGGACCGGCAACTGGGGGCCCTGCAGACGCTGGCCGAGTTGGGAAGGGACCGGGCCACTCTGTTCGACATGCAGACGGGCCAGGTAGTGAAGATCTTCGAGGTGGGCGGCGTCCCCGTCGAGATCGTGCCGACTCCGGATGGCAAGTGGTTCGTGGTGCTCAGCAATCTGAACCTGCAGTTGGTCCCGGTTCCCGTCCCCGATGAGAACGGCGCCATCGATGCGGACAGCCTGGAAGTCGTCAGTTTCCAACCGCGGACTTCCGATTTTCGCGACTCCAGCCGTCCGGTCTTCCTGGACGGAACCACCATGATGCTGGGCGCGCCCATGGACGACGTCCTGCTGCAATTCAAATTGAATACGGGCGAGCTCCTGCAACCCGTATTGGTGGGACAGAAGTTGCGGGGCTTCAGCGAGGACCTCCGGCCCGAGGTTCCCGGGGCTCCACTGGACGTGGCCGTGAGTCCCGACGGAGAGGCGATAACCGCGGTGAATTTCAACCTCGGCACCATCGAACTGCTGCGCCCCAGCCGCCGCCTGTTCCTTCCCTACATGTTGAGCTCCAAGGAATGGTTCACCGCGGTGAACCTGACCAACCTCTCCTCCCGGACCAGCGACATCATGGCCCGGGGAGTCAACGTGGGCGGGATCCGATTTCAGGATCTCAACGACACGGAAGACATCGTGGAGTTCGGCGAGAATCCCACCAACCTGACCATCGTTCCCCGGGGACAGTTGTCCACCACGGTTCGGGAAGTGGTCAGCGCCGAACGCAACCAGTTCATGGAAGGCTGGATGCTGCTGGACGACGACCAGGCCCGCGCCCGGGGGTTCTTCAGGATCGGGGACCGCGGGGAACGGCGCCGTCTGGATGCCGCCTCCTTGTACTCCACGACGGCGCAGAAGGTCGTCCTTCCCGAAGTCCGGGTCAAGGACGGCTTCACCACCGAGGTCTCCGTCCTCAATCCCAACTCCAACAGCACGGACGTCTCCGTCCGCCTCTACACGGCAGAGGGAGACCTCGTCCTCGAAGATACCCGGAACACCCTCGGGGGCCTGGTGTTGCGGGGAGCTCTGGGAGACGAGATCGGTTTCTTTCAAGGACTCGCCTTCGAGTGCTTTTCCACCGGCGGGATCTTCCTGGACGACTTCTACTGTCAGAAAGGGACCTGCTCGGACAACGGCGAGCCCTGCCGCGACGACAGCCTGGCCGCTTGCGAGGACCCCGAACAGGCGACCTGCAGTCCCTTGACCGATAACGGCTACGACGGCTCCTACATGACGGTGGAGAGCGAGCAGGGGATCATGGCCTACCAGCGCTGGTACGACGAGGAGCGCATGGCCATGGTGGACGGGCTGGTGGTGGAAGCCCCGGGAGTCGTCCCGGCCGAGACTCTCTATCTGCCCCAGGCGGTGACCTTCGGCGGCAGCCAGACCCACGTCAACCTGGTGCATCAGGGCGCTGAGGAGATGACGGTCAAGATCACCCTGATGGACAACGATGGGAATTCCGTGGAGGTTGCGCCCATGCTGGAGTTGGCTCCGGGAGAGGGCCTGCGCATGGAAATGGCCTCCATCTTTCCCAACCTCGTGGACACGGGAGGCCTGGTATCCGGCTGGATTCGGATCGACGGCTCGCAGCCGGGGCTGGTGGGCAGCGCCGAATTGCAGCTCTTTTCCGGAAAGGGCATGATCAGCACCCCGGCTGTGACGTCACCGGCCAAGGAGTACGTCCTGCCCTACCTTGCCCACGGGGGAGTCGAGAAGTACAGGACCGGCCTGGTGTTTCTCAATCCCGGATCCGGCCCGGCGGCAACCGTCAAGCTGACGGTCCGCTCCACCGGTGGAAACTCATTGGTCGAGGAAACGACCCTGACCTTGGAGAACGGCCACCGCCGGGTCGCGATGGCTCACGAGATCTTTTCCGGTCTGCCGGCGGCCATCGGCGGCTACATCGCCGTGTCTTCCGACCAGCCGATCGTGGTGATGGAGCTCATCTTTACGGAAGATCTCGAAAAGATATCGATCATCCCTCCGCAGGTCATCGATTGACGGCGAAAGAGTCCCCGGGCTCATCGTTCTTTCCTTTTCAATCTTCGTTCCCGCATCTCGTTTCTCACTCCTCACATCTCTCCCGGACGGTTGTCGCGCCGCGTGGAGTTGGATACTATCAGCCTGATTTTTCTTGCCCATAGCCGTCGAGCCGTTATGACCGGATTGGTATTCGGAGTCATTCTCGGGACCGTAGTGGCCGTCGAGCCGGTCCCGACGCCGCCGAACCGGCAGGCCCAGGCCTACTATCACTTCGCCCTGGGCGCGCTCCACTCGGGGAACAAGGACTTCGGCCTCTCCATCGCCGAGTTCGAGAAAGCGCTGGAACTCGATCCGGACAGCATCCAGCTCCGGATTGAATTCGGCCATATCCTGGTGAGGTCAGGGGAGATCTCCCGGGCTGTCCGCGAGGTCGAACAGGCCATCGAAATGGATCCGGACAGCGTCGCCGCCCATTACTTCCTGGGCCAGCTCTTTTCCAGCTACCACGGCGGTCAAAGCCGACTTTCGGAAAAGGCGATCGTAGAACTGAACAAGGTCATCGAGCTGGACCCCGACCATGCCGAGGCTCTCTATCAGTTGGGAAATCTCCATCTCCGGCGGCGCGAGCACCGCAAGGCGGCGCCCTTCCTGGCGCGTCTGGTCGAGTTGCGCCCGGGTCTGCCCGAGGCCCACTTCCAACATGCCCAGGCCCTGGAGGGGTTGGGCGACCTGGCCGGGGCCATTCAGGCGCTGGAAAAAGCTTGGAACATCCAGCGGGATCACTACGAAGTCATTCGCGAACTCGGACGCTTGTACGTCAGGACCGGACGACCGGATCGGGCCGTGGAAATCTATCTGGCGGCCCCTCAGCTCCTGGCGGACCCCAAACTCCAGATGACCACCGCAGGTCTCCTGGGGCAACAGGGGCGCCACGACCAAGCTGTCGAACTGCTGCGCAAGGGAACGGCCCGGCACCCGCAGGATCCGGCGTTGGCGGTTGAATTGGGCCAGGCTCTCATGCGGGTCCGCAAGTTTGAAGAGGCCACGGAGGTGTTCGGCCGAGTCCTGGAAACCCATCCGAAGCAGACACTGGCGATCCTGGAATTGTCTCGGCTCGAGGCGGTTCGGGGAGACCGGGAAAGCGCCATCGGGCGTTTGCAGCGGCTTCTTGCCGACCTGGGCGATCCAAGGTCGCAGGCAGACTGGGAGTTTCGAGAACGGGTCCAGGCCACGCTGGCCCACGTCCACCAGGAATCACGCCAATATACGGACGCCATCCGGCTGTTTCGGGAGTTGCTGGCGGGGCGCCCCGGCGAACCCCAATTCAAGGCCATGCTCATTTACGCCTTGAAGGATGCGGGAAAGCTGGATGAGGCACTTTCCCTGGCGGGGGAGTTGGTCCAAGATCATCCGCGCGATCCGGACGCCCTCGCGACGCGAGCCCAGATGCTCTCGGCAAACGACCGGCTGTCGGAAGGCGTGAAACTCGTGCAATCCAGATTGAGCCGCGAACAGGATCCCGAGACGTATTACCGCATCATCAGCCAACTCTACATGGACCACAAGAACTACGGGAAAGCCGAAAAAGCCATCAAGGAAGGTCTCGGTCTCAAGCCGGACAGTGAACCGCTCCAGTTTCGACTGGCGTCCGTCTACGAACGGCAGGAGAAACTTCCCGATGCCGAAGCCGAATTCATGAGGATTCTGGAGTCGAATCCGGACCATGCCGGCGTTCTCAACTATCTGGGCTACATGTGGGCGGATCGGGGAATCCGTCTCCACGAAGCGTTGGCCTACATCAGGAAAGCGACGGAAATGGATCCGTACAACGGAGCCTATCTGGACAGTCTGGGATGGGTCTACTTCAAGTTGCATCGCCTCGATGAGGCCGAAGTCAATCTGAAACGGGCGGCTCGGCTGACGGAGGACCCGACAATTTTCGATCATCTGGGAGACCTGTACATCGAGCTCGGCCAGCTCGAGACCGCACTTCAGTATTACGAGCGGGGTGTTCGGGTGGCCACCGACGAGGAATTCCATAGACTTCAACGCAAGGTGGCCGACCTGAAGCAGCGCCTCTCCTCGCAAGCCCCGTGATCTCGGCCAGCCGTCGCGGGAACTCCACCAGGCGCGCTCATTTCATGGCCTGATTCGTCGCATTGTCCTCACTTGCTCTCCCCTCCTTTGCCAAGACCAACTGGATCCTGAAGATTCTGGGTCTTCGGGAGGACGGGTTTCATGAGTTGCGGACCGTCTTCCAGATGCTGGACCTGAGGGACGAGCTGATCCTGCGGGTCACCAGGGATTCGGAAATTCGGATCCAGGTTCATGGCCGCGCCGCGCCGGCGGGACCGGAGAACCTGGTCTGCCGCGCCGCCCGGCTGCTGAAGCGAAAGGCGGGCGTGTCCGCCGGAGTGGAATTGACCCTGACCAAGAGAATTCCCCTGGGGGCCGGACTCGGTGGCGGATCGGGGAATGCGGCGGCAACCCTCCTGGGATTGAACCAACTCTGGGGTTGCGGATTGAGTCTCTCCAGCCTGACTGCGTTGGCGGCGGAGTTGGGCTCCGACGTCGCATTCTTCCTCCGCGGAGGCTGCGCATTGGGAGAAGGCAGAGGAGAACTCATCACATCCTTGCCGGATCTTGGGCGCCCGGTGGACCTTGTCCTCCTTTATCCGGGCCGCGGTCTTTCCACGAAGAGGGTGTATTCCATGGGGAATTGGGGCGTCTGGGAGGGCGGCGACAGGTTGACAAGATCCTGGACGAAGAATACAATCCATCGCTTCTCACGCTTCAGAGAAAGCCTGTACTGGGCCCATCTGGAGAACGACTTCGAAACGCCGCTGTTCCAGCGCTATGGCTTTCTCGAGGAGGCGAGAAAAGCCCTCATCGCCTTGGGTTGTGAGAGAGTCATGGTTTGTGGGAGCGGCTCGACGCTCATGGGCTTGGGGTGCCGGGACCGGACCCCACGGAGGAAAGACCCATCCGCCTGCCAGGGAGGCGGAGAACTGTTATTCTGCTCCACTCTTTCCAGAAGACGTTATAGGAAAATACTGAGAGAATCGGGCCTCGACGTTCCGGCCTGACCACTTCGGATCCGACCGCATGGGATCCGGAAGCGGGCCGGCACGGGATTGACTCCATGTCCAGTTTGAAGATCTTTACAGGCAGCGCCAATGCCCCTCTCACGGAAGAGATCTGCCATCACCTGGGAGAACCTCTGGGCCGGGCGAACCTGACCCGATTCAGTGACGGCGAGGTCAATTTCCAGATTCTCGAGAACGTGAGAGGGAAGGACGTCTTCGTGGTGCAGCCCACCTGCCCGCCGGTGGGCGAGAACCTGATGGAGCTCCTGATCATGCTGGATGCCTTTCGGCGTTCCTCGGCACGGCGAGTCACGGCCGTGGTTCCCTACTACGGCTACGCCCGCCAGGACCGGAAGGACAAACCCCGAGTGCCCATCTCGGCCAAGCTGGTGGCGGATCTCCTGACGGCGGCCGGAACCCATCGGCTCCTTTCCATGGACCTGCACGTGGGACAGATCCAGGGGTTTTTCAACATTCCGGTGGACCACCTCTTCGCCACTCCGGCCATCCTCTCCCACTTGAAGAACAAGATGTCGCTGATCCGGCCCACGGTCGTGTCGCCCGATGCGGGCGGCGTGGAGCGGGCTCGCTTCTACGCCCGCAGGATGGGCGCCAACCTGGCCGTCATCGACAAGCGCCGCGTCGGCGTGAACACGGCCGAGGTCATGCGCATCGTGGGCGATGTCGACGGCCGGGACGTGGTCATCATCGACGACATGGTCGACACGGCGGGAACCCTGGTGCAGGCCACGGACGCCCTGCGGAAGCAGGGAGCCCGGAGGCTCTTCGCCGCCGCCACCCACGCCGTCCTTTCGGGGCCGGCCGTGAAACGCCTTCGCGAGTCTCATTTCGAAGGAATTGTCGTCACCAATACGGTGTGGATCAGCCCGGAAAAGCGGATTCCCAAGATTCAGACCTTGAGCGTGGCCGGTCTTTTGGGCGAGGCGATCCGGTCGATCCACGAGGAAACCTCGGTGAGCCGGTTGTTCGTAAGCTGATCCTGAATGCGGAAACCGAGTTGCGCGGGTTGCCCACTTTCTCAGGGCGGCTCGAACACAGGAATGAGGAGTTGGAGGAAATGCCTCGATTGACGGTGGACTCGCAGATACGTCGGAAATTCGGGAAGAACGCCAACCGGAGGCTTCGCGCCGCTGGGCGGGTGCCTGGAATCGTCTACGGTCGCAAGGTAGCGCCGGTGGCCGTTTCCGTCGATCCCAAGGACCTGGACCGGATCCTGCACTCCGAAACGGGCCACAACACGATTTTCAGGCTGAAGTACCATGACCAGGAGACGAATGTCCTGATTCGTGAGCTCCAGCGTGATCCGGTGGGGGAGGAGCTCCTCCATGCCGATTTCCTGGCCGTCTCCATGGACCGGACCATGGTCTTCGACGTACCCGTGGAGACCTTGGGCACGGCTGCCGGCGTGAAGATGTATGGGGGTATTCTGGACCTGGTCGTGCGCGAGATCCACCTGGAGTGTCTCCCCGGGGACCTGCCCGATCACATTCGAGTCGACGTGACCGACCTGCAGATTGGAGACTCGGTCCGGGTGGAACAACTGGACGTGGACACGGACAAGGTGAAGATTCTCTCCGACCCGGACCTGACCGTCCTGACGATAGCAGCTCCCTCGGTCGAGACGGAAGCCGAAGAGATCATGCTGGAAGACGAAGCCGCCGAACCGGAAATCGCAGGGGGAGGTCAGACGGAAGGAAGTCAACCCGCGGAGTAGCTCTGGTGCTTCTGGTCGTCGGATTGGGCAATCCGGGCCGCAGGTACGCAGCGACCCGACACAACGCGGGGTTCATGCTGGTCGACCGCCTGGCGGGTTTGAGCGCTGGCCGGTTCGTTCCCGCAGCCGGCCGGTCCCGAGCCTGCCGGGTCGAGCGTGAGAGCGGATCGCTGATTCTGGCAAAACCGCAGACCTACATGAATCTCAGTGGAATCGCGGTTCGCTCGCTGCTGGTTCACTATGGCGCCGATCCTGAGGAGGTCCTTGTCGTCTACGACGAGGTCCAGTTGCCCTTGGGGCGATTGCGGGTCCGGCGTTCGGGGAGCTCGGGCGGACAGAAGGGCATGGAATCGATCATTCGGATGTTGGGAACAAAACAGATTCCCCGGCTGCGAATCGGAGTGGGCGGCGACGCGGTGGAAGGCGATCTGACCGACTATCTGCTCTCGCCCTTCTCCGGAGCTGAGCGGCGGCGGCTGGACTCCGTACTGGACCGTGCGGTCCTGGCCGTCGACACGATTATGACCCAGGGCCATTTGCGGGCCATGGACCTGGTCAATGGCTGGAGGCACGAAGACCTCCGGCCACTGAACTGAAAGGTGGGTTTTCGATGGTCTATGCAAACTTTCTTTCTGCTGGAGAACTGGTCCCCGCGGTGGGCGCGGTGGCCTTGGCCGGGCTCCTTGCGGCCGGCCTGATCTACCGGTTCATCAGCAGGATAGACATTCGGAACAAGACGATGCGCCGCATCTCCGACGCCATCCATGACGGAGCCATGGTGTTTCTGCGCCGGGAATACGGGATTCTGGCCATCTTTGTCGTGGTGGTCTTCCTCCTGCTCTGGTGGAGTCTTTCGGCGGGTACCGGAATGGCCTTCCTGGCCGGAGCGTTCCTCTCCATGATCGCCGGTTTCTTCGGCATGAAGGCGGCGACCCGCGCCAACGTCCGCACCACCCAGGCCGCCTCCGCCTCCGGAATCGGCGACGCCCTGAACGTGGCCTTCTCCGGAGGAGCCGTGATGGGGCTCTCGGTCGCCAGCCTGGGCATGTTGGGAATCTGCATCGCCTACCTGCTCTACAGCAACGGCTTCATTTCCGAGCGCGACATCAACGGCTTCGCCATGGGCGCCAGCTCCATCGCGCTTTTCGCCAGAGTGGGAGGCGGAATCTATACCAAGACGGCGGACGTGGGAGCCGACCTGGTGGGCAAGGTGGAAGCGGGAATTCCCGAGGACGACCCGAGAAACCCGGCCACCATCGCCGACAACGTGGGCGATTGCGTCGGCGACACGGCCGGCATGGGCGCGGACATTTTCGAGAGCTACGTCGGCTCGGTGATCGCCACGATCGCCATCGCAGCGGCCGGGACCAGTCAGATTCTCATAATCGGGGCCGCGGAGAAGAGCCGCTACATGCTGTTTCCCCTGGTGGTCATCGCCATCGGCCTGATCGCCTCCCTCATCGGCGTGGTTTCCATTCGGGTGCTCCGCAATCTCAGTCCGGCTGCGGTGCTCCGCAATGCCACGTACGTGAGCGCCCTGCTCCTCCTGGCAGGGACCTGGTTCGCGGTACGCACACTGGATCTCGAGTCGGGCGTCTTCTATGCGGTCCTGCTGGGGGCCGCCGCGGGAGTCCTCATCGGATTGCTTACCGAGTGGTACACCTCGGGCAATCCGGTCCGCCGCATCGCCGAATCGTGCAAGACCGGCGTCGCCACCAACATCATCTCGGGTCTTGCCGTGGGGATGGAGTCGACGGCCCTCCCCATACTGACCATCGCCGGGACCATCCTTGTCGCCTACAACTTCGCCGGCCTCTACGGCATCGGGATCGCCGCGGTGGGCATGCTGGCGACGGTGGGTGTGACCATGTCGGTCGACGCCTACGGTCCCATTGCGGACAATGCCGGCGGGATCTCCGAGATGAGCGGCCTGGGGCCCGACGTCCGGAAGATCACCGACAGCCTGGATTCCCTCGGCAACACCACGGCCGCCATCGGCAAGGGGTTCGCCATCGGCTCGGCGGCGCTCACCGCTCTGGCGTTGTTTTCGGCCTATTCCCAGACCGTGGCCCAGAGTCTGCCCGGCAAGCAGCTTCAACTGGATCTCATCGATCCCCGGGTCGTGGTCGGCTTCTTCATCGGGGGAGCCCTTCCCTTCTTCATCGGGAACCTCACCATGTCCTCGGTGGGACGCGCGGCCTTCAAGATGGTGGAGGAGGTGCGGCGCCAGTTCCGGGAGATTCCGGGACTCATGGAGGGCGAGGCCGAGCCCGACACCACCCGGTGCATCGATATCTCCACCCGGGCGGCTCTGAAGGAGATGGTGGCTCCGGGCATCACCGCCGTGGCGGCCCCGGTCATCGTCGGTTTCGTGCTGGGACCTCATTCTCTGGGGGGAATGCTGGCCGGGTCGATGCTGGTGGGCGTGCTGCTGGCGCTCTTCATGGCCAACGCGGGAGGCGCCTGGGACAACGCCAAGAAGATGATCGAGGAGGGCATCCTGGGAGGCAAGGGCTCGGAGGCCCACAAGGCGGCCGTGGTGGGCGACACCGTGGGGGACCCGTTCAAGGACACGAGCGGTCCGTCCATGAACATCCTGGTGAAGCTCATGTCCATCGTCGCGCTGGTGATCGCACCGTTGCTGGTGTAGCAGCCCGGACCCGGTGAACCTGGTTCCAGGCTGTCAGCAGAGACGGACGCTGTGCTAAACTGAGCAACTTCCGAAATGTGGTTTCGGACCGCAGAGGATCGAGCAGACGAATGAGGGAATACGAGGCGATTTTCATTCTGGCTCCAACGCTGGACGAGGAGCAGACCCAGGCCATCATCGACAGCCTCCGGCAGGCCGCCGAGGAACGCGGGGCGAAGGTGGCCAATGTGGACCGGTGGGGCCGCCGGCGCCTGGCCTTTCCGGTCAAGAAACACACCGACGGTCAATACGTCATTTTCACCTTGTTGGCGGACACCAACGTCGCGGTGCGTGAACTGCAACGCCGGGTCAGGGTCAGCGACTCCATCATCCGTTTCCTGGCCATTCGCGTCGACTTGGAGCGCAAGCGCGCCGAAGGCAGAAAGAGGAGAAAAGAACGACGCAAGACCGAGCCGGAGGCCCCCGCGCCGGCCCCAGGTTCCGCGTCCCGGGAAGCGAGCCATGCCTAGAAGACGCAGGTTTTGCAAGTTCTGCGCCGACAAGATGGAATACATCGATTTCAAAGATGTGCGGATACTGAATCAGTACGTGCAGGAGCGGGCCAAGATTTCCCCCCGCAGACTCAGCGGCGTCTGTGCGCCGTGTCAGCGCAAGTTGAAGCGGGCCGTGAAGCGGGCTCGCCACCTGGCCCTCCTTCCCTACGTCTCGGACTGATCTCCACCCACTGTTTTTCCACTGAGGGGCACGACCATGGAACTGATTCTGGTGGGAGACGTCGAGCATCTCGGGCGGCGCGGCGATGTGGTTCGCGTGGCCAATGGCTACGGACGAAACTACCTGCTGCCCAAGGGGCTGGCGCTGCTTTCGACTCCGGCCAACCGCAAGCTGGTGGAGTCGCAAAGGCTGGCCCAGGCGCGAAGGGAGGCCAAGCATAAAGCAGAGGCCGAACTCCTGGCCGAAGAATTCTCGCGCCGCCACGCGGTGCTGAGCCGGCGGGCGGGAGACACGGGAGTGCTGTTCGGCTCGGTGACATCGAGGGATGTCTCCGACCTGCTCTCCGCCAACGGGATCGAAGTGGATCGCCGCAAGATCCTGCTGGAGCAACCCATCAAGAGCATCGGCAACTACCGGTTGGACATCCGCTGCCACGCCGAGGTCACCGCCCAACTCCTGGTCTCCATCGTTCCGGAGGAAGACGATCCGGTGCAGCGGCTGAAACTGCAGGATGACGCGTCCAACCGGTTGGTGGCCGAGTTGGAGTTACTGGTGGACGAGATCAAAGGAGCCCAAATCGAAACTCCCGATTCGGATGCCCGTGAACAGTAGATTTCCTTGTCCACCGCAGCCGTGACAGTGGCGTCGGGCTGGTTGACCGGCTTCCGTATCTTGCCCCAACCTCCATACCCCATATAATCGGAGCACATGAATTCCTCCACCCTGGAGAAGACGCTCCCCCACAGCGCCGAAGCGGAACGAGCCATCCTGGGAGCGGTGCTCCTGGACAATGAGGTGTTCGACCAGGCCGCAGAGTTGCTGGTCAGCGAAGACTTCTACCTGGAAAGCCACCGCCGCATCTTCGACACCATCGTCTCCCTGGCTGGAGTATCCAGGGCCATCGACATCCTGACCCTGCGGGAAGAATTGACGCGGCGGAACGACCTGGATGCGGTGGGAGGCGTGGCCTATATCGCCTCCCTCCTGGACGGCGTTCCCCGTGTCGCCAACATCAAGCATTACGCCGGCATCGTCAAAGAAAAGTCCACGCTCAGGAAGCTGATCCATTCCGCCAACAGAATCCTGGAGCGCAGTTTCTCCGACACGGAGGCTCCCCGCGACCTCCTGGAGGACGCCGAGAAGACCATCTTCCAGATCAGCCAGGAGAGGGACCGCACCGGATTCGCTCCTTTGGAGGAGCTTTTGCGCTCAGCCCACAGGCACGTGGAGCGCCTGAGCGAGCACAAGGGGGTGCTCACCGGGGTCGCCACCGGCTTCACCGAGTTGGATCGGATGCTGTCGGGTCTACAGGACTCCGATCTCATCATCATTGCGGCGCGGCCCGGCATGGGCAAGACCAGTCTGGCTCTGAATATTGCCCAGCACGTGACGTTGAAACAGCAGAAGGTGGTGGGCGTATTCAGCCTGGAGATGTCCTCCCTCCAACTGGCTCTGCGGCTACTCTGCTCCGAGGCTCGAGTGGACAGCCACAAAATGCGCTCCGGATTCCTTTCGCAGCAGGACTGGCCCTTGATAGCCGGGGCTCTGAGCCGCCTCTCCCAGGCTCGGCTCTTCATCGACGACACTCCCGGCATTTCCCTGTTGGAGATGCGCTCCAAGGCCCGGCGCCTGGACTCGGAACAAAGGCGCCTGGGCCCGAAGAAAAAGGGACTGGATCTGCTCATCGTGGACTATCTCCAATTGATGTCGGGAGAGGTCTCCGGACGCCGCCGGCAGGAGAACCGGCAGCAGGAGATCTCCAACATCAGCCGGTCGCTGAAGGCTCTTGCCAAGGAGTTGAACATACCTCTGATCGCCATCTCCCAATTGAGCCGGGCCGTGGAGCAGAGACGCGGGAGCCACGAGCCTCGGCTATCGGATCTGCGGGAGTCCGGTTCCATCGAACAGGATGCCGACGTGGTCCTCTTCATCTTTCGAGAATCCTTCTACATGAAAGAGGAGGACGTGGACGACGAGGACCGCTACGCCCAGATCATCATCGGCAAACAGCGAAACGGCCCCACGGGCCGGGTGAAGCTGGCATTCGTGGACAAGTGGACCCGTTTCGAGAACCTCGCACAGCCGGGAGACGCCACAGCCTCTGCCGGACCGGAAGCGGCGCCTTTTTAGCCACGGGTTGCTGTTAGAATTCCCGCAATGGCCCCAGCCCCTCTCAAGCGCTTGCACGTCTGCAGCAAGTGCGGCTTCCAGAGTCCCAAGTGGTTCGGCCGTTGCCCCTCCTGCGGCGACTGGAACGCCCTGGTAGAGGGAAAGGCTTCATCTTCGGGCAAATCCAGACCAGCCGTTCCGGCGCACGCGTACGCGGAGATTCAGGGCAGCGGGCTCCAACGAATCACTACGGGCAACTCGGAGGTCGACCGGACCCTGGGTGGCGGAATCGTGCCCGGTTCCCTGATCCTGTTGGGAGGAGAGCCGGGAATCGGGAAATCGACCCTCCTGCTTCAGGTGGCCGAGAGCCTCTCGAACCAGGGCCGTCCCGTCCTCTACGTGGCGGGGGAGGAGTCCGTCGAGCAGATTCGCCTGCGCGGAGACCGGTTGGAGGTCCAGGGGAAGCGGCTCTACCTGTTGGGAGAGACCTGTCTGGAGCGGATCCTGGAGCAGATCGAGAGCCTCCGTCCATCGGTGGTGATCGTGGACTCGATCCAGACCATGTTCAGCGAGGCAACCGAATCCATCCCGGGAAGCGTCAGCCAGATACGGGACTGCGCCGCCGAGCTTCTGGTCTTCGCCAAGCGGGAAGGGGTTCCGGTCCTTCTTATCGGGCACATCACCAAAGACGGGGCTCTGGCCGGACCCAAGGCGCTGGAGCACATCGTGGACGTGGTGCTCTATTTCGAGGGGACTCGCCACCGGAACGAAAAGATCGTCCGCGCGGTCAAGAACCGATTCGGTCCGTCCAACGAGCTGGGCATCTTCGAAATGTCCAGCCGGGGACTTCGCTGTGTCGAGAATCCGTCCCGGCTGTTCCTGTCCCAGCGCAGCGAGCGGGTTTCGGGATCCGCCGTCACCTGCACCATGGAGGGTTCGAGGCCGGTTCTCGTGGAGGTCCAGGCTCTGGTCAGCCAAAGTGGCTTCAGCGCCGCCAGGCGAATGACGGACGGAGTCGATGCCAACCGGGTGGCGCTGCTCCTGGCCATGCTGGAGAAGCGCCTGGGACTGGATCTTCTGGGCAGCGACGTCTACATCAACGTCGCCGGCGGTTTCTCCCTGACCGAGCCGGGAGTGGACCTGGCCATCGTTGCAGCCATCGTGTCGAGCCTGGGAAACCGCCCTCTGCCCGAATCGACGGTGGTCTTCGGAGAGGTCGGCCTCGCAGGCGAGATCCGGGCCGTCAGCTTCCCCCGCAACCGGGTCAAGGAAGCGTCGATGATGGGCTTTCGAAACCTGATCCTGCCCGCCAACAGCCTGCCCCTGAATGAGCCGGTTCGCGGGGTCTCCCTGCAAGGCGTGGCCACGGTCGGCGAGTGCCTCGAAGCAATCGCGCTCCCGGGAACCGGGCCTTGACCGGACTGATCCTGGCGGCTGCCGGCAGCGGCTCCCGATTCGGCTCCCGGGTCCCGAAGCAGTTCTTGAGGATGGGGGGCGAGCGCCTGTACCGCCTGGCCCTGGATCCCTTCCTGCCGTTCCTGGACGAGGCGGTGATACTGGTGCCGGGCGACTGGATCGAGACGGTCCGGCAGGAATTGCCGGTCCGCGCCGCCGGAGACAGGAAGTTGCGGGTGGCCCCGGGTGGCCGCCATCGTCAGGACACCGTGTCGCGGGGTCTCCAACTGCTCTCTCCTGGCGTGGAGATCGTCCTGGTCCACGATGCGGCCCGGCCCTACGTCGATGCCCGGCTGATTTCCCGGGTCGTCCGCGTCGTCCAACGGGGGAACGCCGCGGTTCCCGTCCTGAAGATCCGGGATACGGTGAAGGAGGTGGATTCGGGCAGAGTGGTGCGAACCCTCGAGCGTGAGCGCCTGGGCCTGGCTCAGACACCACAGGGATTTCCGGCCGCAGTCCTCAAGGAGGCGGTCCGGCAGGCGGGGCATGACCACTTCTACGGGACCGACGAAGCCTCCCTGGTGGAGCGGATCGGAGTGGAGGTCCAGGCGGTCGAGGGAGACCCCGGGAACCTCAAGGTCACATTCGAGGGGGACCTGTGAGCGTCCGCCCGGTTCCTGGCGGTCTGAGAACGGTTCCAGGGGAGCAATTGCACGGAGTGCGGACATGACGGATGGATTTCGTGTCGGCCTGGGATTCGACTTTCACCCTTTCGACCAGGATCGGCGCCTGATGCTGGGTGGAGTCCGGATCCCGCATCCCGAGGGGTTGCGGGGGCACTCGGACGCCGACGCTCTGCTCCATGCGGTGACTGACGCCCTGCTGGGGGCCGCCGGACTCAGGGACATCGGCGCCTGGTTTCCAGACACGGATCCGGCGCACCGCGACAGCTCCAGTCTGATCTTTCTGGAGAAGGCGTATGAGCTGGTGCGGGGCAGGGGCTTCGCCGTCGTCAACCTGGACATCACCGTGCTGGCGGAAGCCCCCCGGATCCAGCCCCACGTGGAGGCCATGAAGGTCAGCCTGGCGAGGGTTCTTGCAGTGGAGACGGGACGGATCGGCCTCAAGGCCACCACAATGGAAGGTTGCGGCCCGATCGGCCGCCGCGAGGGGATCGCCGTTCAGGCGGTCGTCCTGCTGGCCCGATCCGGCGGAGACAGGTGATGGGAACGAGTGCGATCATGGCGGTGGCCAGGGAAGCCGCGCTGGAGGGTGGCCAAGTCCTGTTGAACTACCTGGACTCCGGCGTGGAGGTGTCCTCCAAGGGTCCCAGAAACCTGGTGACGGAGGCCGATTTCGCCGCCGAGCGGACCATCATCGACACCATACGTCGCCATTTCCCCCACGATTCCATCCTGGCCGAGGAATCAGGCGTTCACGGAGCGAGCGAGCGCCAATGGGTGGTCGATCCCTTGGACGGCACCACCAACTATTCCCACCGGTACCCCTTTTTCAGCGTTTCCCTGGCCTATCGGGTCGACGGCCGGATTCGGGTGGGGGTCGTCTACGATCCGGTGGCGGAAGAGCTCTTCTCGGCGACGTCGGGAGGCGGCGCGCAACTCAACGGCAAGCCCATCCGCGTGTCCGGCCAATCCGATCTGCGCCACGGGTTTCTCGCCACGGGTTTTTCCTATGATTACCGGGAAATGGAGACGAACCTGGAACTGTTCACCCGGGTGTCCCGCAAGGTCCAGGCGGTGCGCCGGGATGGATCGGCCGCACTCGACCTTTGCTACGTCGCCTGTGGGCGTTTTGACGGTTACTGGGAATTGAGCCTGAGTCCCTGGGACATGGCGGCCGGCTGGTTGGTGGTGGAGGAGGCCGGAGGAAGGGTCAGCGATCTGGACGGGTCACCGTTCCAATTGGAGGAACGGACGGTGCTGGCCAGCAACGGACGGATCCACCAGGATCTGGTCGAAATGCTGCGGCCCGATTGACCCGGGAGGACGAGTGGACAGGGAGCCGGAAGATGCCGAGCCGACCCTGACGGCGGTCCAATCCGACTCGAGACCAGTCACCCGCGCGGGGCAGAATCTCAATGATCGTGCGCTCCATGCAGGGTCGCCGCCGACCGGCCGGCCCGTTCAAAAATAGTCGCCATGGGCTGCTAGACTGAATTGAGATGAGAGTCGCCGTTGGGAGCACTCGGCCCGCCAAGGTGAATGCCGTAAAACAGATCTGGGAACGGCTTGAGGACAGGTTCTCTCGCGGGATCGACGATCGCGTCGACTTTTTCTGCTACGACGTCCCCACCGACGCTCCGAAGATCCCCACGACCTCGGCGGAAATGTCCTGGAGCGTGCTGAGCCGTGTGGACCATCTCATCATGCAGTTGAAGCGGGAGCGGAGCGAAGCCGACTTCTACGTCGGGATGGAAGAAGGATTCAACGTGATCGCGTCCCCTGGAGTCCGGAGGCAGGTCGTCCTGGAGAGTTGGGTCTACGTGTCCGACGGTCTCAACGGCTATTACGGCCACGGCAACGGGATATCGGTTCCCCCTCAAATTGCCGATCCGGTGATCGATCGTGGCATCGAGCTGGAGATCGTCATCGACCGGTTTTGCCGAGCTCGGCAACTGCCGTCCGGACAGGAAGGCTGGAGGCTCCTGAGCCAGGAACTCCTCAACCGGGACCAGTCCTACGCCCTGGCTCTCACCGCGGCTTTCGCCCCCTTTTACAACGCCGACGTGTACGGGTGAGATTTCGCTCCGTCAGCCTGATCCGGACAGGCTCTCCTTGACGCGGACGGCCAGCTTTTCTCCCAGGAAGGGAACCAGTTCTTCGGTGGTGGCCCGCCGGATACGGTTGACGCTGCCAAAATTGCGCAACAGCCGTTTCTTCCGTTTCTCGCCGATACCGCGGACCCGGTCCAGCTCGGAACCGAAATCCCGAATCGAGCGGCGCTTGCGATGGTAGCTGACGGCGAAACGATGCGCTTCGTCCCGGATCTCCTGAACCAGATGCAACTGGGGCGAGCGCCGGTCCAGGACGACGGCGTCCTCCCTCCCCTTGACGAAGATATGCTCCTCCCGCTTTGCCAGGCTGATCAGGGGCGTGTCTTCGATCCCCAGCTCGGACAGCGCCTGATACGCGCTGTGCAGTTGTCCCTTCCCGCCGTCGATGAGAATCAGGTGGGGAAGAGTCTGTTCTTCATCCAGCAGACGCCGGTATCTCCGGCGGACGGCTTCCCGCATGGCCGAATAGTCGTCGGGGCCGGACACGGTCCTGATCCGGTATTTCCGGTACTCGCCGCGCTCCATGCGCCCGTCCAGGCAGACCACCATGGAAGCGACCGTCTCGTCTCCCTGGATGTTGGAGACGTCGAAGGCCTCGATGCGGGCGGGAATCTGCTCCAGGTCCAGGAGACTCCGGAGCTCCTCCAAGACCTTCAACCGGGCTGTCCTCAAGACTTTGAAACGGCGCTCGAAAGCCACCTTGGCATTGCGTTCGACCAGCAGCAGGAGGTCATGCTTGTTTCCCTGCCGGGGCACCAGGATGCGAACCTGCCGCCGTTGCCCCTTGGCTCGCCGCTTGTCGAGCCAGGCCCGGATCAGTTCCTGGTCCTCGGCCTCGGCGGGAAGATAGATCTCCCCGGGAACGAAGCCCGAGTTCAGGTAGTACTGCTGGAGAGCATCCCGCAGGAAACGGGCGGGATGAAAATACTCCAGGTCCTCCCAATAGAACTCCCGTTTCCCGACGATTCTGGCGTTCCGCATGGTGAAGAGCTGGAGAGCCAGGCGGGGCCCCTCCCGGTAGTAGGCGAAGATGTCCACATCCGACGGCCCGGTCGAAATCATCTTCTGCTTTTCATTGAGTTCCCGGACCATGCGGATCCGATCCCGGTAGAAGGCCGCCGTCTCGTACTGCAGTTTCTCGGAGGCGGCCAGCATCCGGCGAGTCAGATTCCGGAGCAGCTCCTCGTTCTTTCCCTCCAACAGAAGGATCACGTCCCTGACGGCCGCGGTGTACTGGGACTGGGAGCAGAGGCCCGCCACGCACGGACCCAGGCAGCGTTTGATGTAGTACTCGAGACAGGGCCGGTCCAGATTCCCGTCGATCTCCATGTCGCAGGTTCGAAGCAGGAAGTGGCGATTGATGATCTTGATGGTGTTGCGGGCGAGAGAGGCGGGCAGGAAGGGCCCGAAGTAGAGGGCTCCGTCTTGCAGCTTGCGCCGCGTGAGCAGGACCCTGGGGTAGTCCTCGTTCACCGTCAGCTTCACCAACAGGAAGGACTTGTCGTCCTTCAGGTTCACGTTGAACTTGGGCTTGTGTTTGCGGACCAGGTTGCTCTCCAGGATGAGAGCTTCCACTTCGGTATCGGTGACGATGAACTCGAGATCCCGAATCCTCCGCTTCAGGACCTCCGTCTTCTGGTCCCAGGTCCGACTGGACTGGAAGTAGGAACGCACGCGGTGCCTGAGGCTCTTGCCCTTGCCGATGTAAAGGATGCGCTGCTCGGCGTCCCGGAACAGGTAGACGCCGCACTTGTCGGGAAGGTGCCCGAGCCGGGCCTCCAGAACCTCCTGGTTCATCAAGCGGAATTATAGCAACCGGCGGAACTGGACCCGGTTTCCGAAAGGATGGCCAGGAGCCTGCGCGGCAGAAATTGATCTGCTGCGCAGACTCCTAGCCGAACCTATTCGCGGGGATTGCCCGATCCCAGCCGTGGCGCAGGACACGGACCTGGACCCGCTTTCTGCCGAAACGCTTGGCTTCATGGTAGTCGGGAACGTAGATGTCGATGATTTCGCCCTTGATGGCCGAACCGGTATCCAGAACCCTGTAGATCCCGCTGTAACTGCCGGCCCTGACCTGGATGACCGATCCCAGCGGAATTCTGGACGGATCGGCGGCCACGATGCCCCGTCTGACGCGCACGCCGGAACGGGTCACTCCCTTGAGGCAGTAGGCCGTGGCGACAAAGACGCGATATCCGGAATCCCGCGGACCCACGAACCGCCCCAGGGAAGCCGGGTCTTGCCGGTCACCCCTCAGCAGCACCCCCGCATCGGGATCTGTCAGCAGACCGATCCCGGCGGATGCGCCAAGCACGAGCGTGGTGGCCAGGACAACGACAATTTTTCCGACTCGATTCATTCCGGAACCTCTTTCCAAACTCCAGACCGCCGATTTGGCGATTTGACGAAATTTCCATGCGCTTTGTCAATCCCTTCAAGCGAAATGCAGACTGCGGGGACTCGAAAGAGTTTCAAATTCGACGCAGGTTGCGCCAACCGGGCCCCTGCAGGCGGCTGAGACGCGCATGGCGCGCGCATCGTTGAACAGGAGCGGGCAAGCGGGTTCAGAGACCCTTGGAATCGTTTGTGACTCTTTCGGAGATTGTGTTACTTTAGCGACCCATGAACCTGCCCAACGGCCTTACGGTTTCGCGAATTTTTCTGGTGCCCCTGCTTCTCGTGGTGTTGCTGACGGGGAAGTTCAAGGACCGGGAATTGTGGGGATTCATCGTGTTCCTCGCCGCCTCGGCGACCGACTATTTCGACGGCTATCTGGCGCGTAAACGGTTGCAGGTGACCACGCTGGGCAAGCTCCTGGATCCGGTGGCGGACAAGGTGCTCATATCGGCGGCCCTGGTCGCACTCGTGGAATGGGGGGTGGCTTCCGCCTGGATGGTGATCCTGGTCATCGGCCGCGAGCTTGCCGTGACCGGACTCAGAAGCATCGCCTCGGCACAGGGAGTCACCATCGACGCGTCCCGGTTGGGGAAAGCCAAGATGTGGACCCAGGTGCTGTGCGTGAGCTGCCTGATCCTGGGACAGCGGGATTCCGCCTGGCTGGCCAGCGCCGGACAATACCTGCTCTGGGCGGTGGTGATTCTGGCCTGCGCTTCCATGGTCGAATACTTCCACAGGTTCTGGGGCCGAATCGACGGCGGCGCCGACTCCGGTTCGGCCGTGAACGGGTGAAGATAGGCTTCCATGCCCAAACTCTGTCTCGCCCTGGGCGAGGAATCACCGGCGCGCCTGCTGGACAAGATCCATCGATATGCGGGCCGGACGGCCCTCATCGAATGCCGCCTGGACAGCCTTTCGCACCCTCAGGTCCCGCCCCTCCCGACCGATACCGGGACCGAGTTCATCGCCACTTGCCGCCCCCCGCGCGAGGGGGGCAGCTACACGGGTCCGGAAGCCGATCGATTGAACCTGCTCCTGGAGGCCGCGCGGAGCGGATTCCATTGGGTGGACGTCGAGCATGACGTCCAGGATCTCCCGCCGTTTCCCGGCACGACACGCCTGATCCGTTCTTTCCACTCCTTCGACACCTTTCCCGGAGATCTGAACCGGCTCTACTCCGGACTCGACGCCTTGGAAGGCGACGTGGTCAAGATCGCCGTCATGGTCTCCTCCACCCGGGAGTTGGTGACCCTGTTGAGTTGGATGGAATCGGTCCCCCGGGGGGCAGCCTGCGTCCTCCTGGGCATGGGGGACTTCGGCCAGCCCTCCCGGGCCCTGGGGGCTTTCCTGGGGAACGCCTGGACCTTCGTGGCGGAGGAAGAGGGCGAGGGAACGGCTCCGGGCCAGTTCAGCCTGGAAACCGCAGTGGACCTCTACCGGCTCGATTCCTGGAATCTGCCTCCCGACCTGTACGCGGTTCTGGGAAACCCGGTGGCCCACTCCCGTTCTCCGTGGATCCACAACCGGCTCTTCAAGCGGCATGGCCTGGACCGCCGGCTCTACCTTCCGATTCGGCTGGACGAGCTGGAGCCGTGGTTCCGTTACCTGGAGGGCAGCCGGCTCTCCTTCAAGGGATTCAGCGTCACCCTGCCGTTCAAGCAGGATGCCGCCGACCTGGTATCCCGCGACACTGGCGCCGCGCCGGCAATCAACACGCTGGTGCGCAACGACGGCCGGTGGGAGGGGCTGAACACCGACTATCTCGGGTTCCTGCGGCCGTTGCTCTCCAGGACCTCCATCCGTGACAAAGAAGCCCTGGTCCTGGGAAACGGCGGTGTCGCCCACACGGTGACGGAGGCCTTGATCGCCCAGGGAGCGCGGGTGACGGTGGCCGGACGCAGCCCGGACCGCGTCGGACGGTTTGCACGCCGGTACGGCTGTCCCCATACCGTGCTTCCCGACCTTCCCCGCTCTGCCTTTCTCTGCGTCAACACCACTCCCGTGGGCCAATCCCCGGATGAGGACGCCTCCCTGTTGACCGAACGGGACCTGCGGTTCGAATGGGTCTACGACCTGGTCTACCAGCCGGAGCAGACGAAGCTCCTGGCGCTGGCAGCCCGAAAGGGCATCGGAACCATTTCGGGAATGGAGATGTTCGTGGAGCAGGCGGCGCTCCAGTTCTCGGCCTGGACGGGCCGGGAGCCCGACCGGGACTCCATGCTGGAATTGATCCGGAGCCAGCCGCAGGATCCGGCGGGCGTCGGATGAGCTGGGAGCCTTTTCAGGTCCGCGTTCCGGCCAGCACCAGCAATCTGGGCCCCGGGTTCGATACTCTCTCGGCAGCCCTGAGCCTTTACCTGACCATCGGAGTGGAGTCCGTCGAGGGCGCCGGAGTCGAGTGGCCTCCGGATTGGAGCCTGCCCTTGGAAGAGAACGTCCTGGACCGCTCCCTGCGGGCCGCTTTCTCCGACTTGGGCGCCGAGCCTCCGGGGATTCGCCTCACCATTGACAACCCCATCCCGCTCACCCGCGGACTGGGCAGCAGCGGCGCCGCCATCATCGCCGGAATCAAGATCGCCGGGCAGATCACGGGTGAGCGTTTTTCCGACGAAGACGCCCTCCGGATCGCCTATCCCCTGGAAGGTCATCCCGACAATCTGGCCGCCAGCCTGCTGGGCGGATGGGTCCTTTCCTGGACATCCGGCTCCCGGGTCCGTTCCCTGCGGCTGCATTCCGCCCTGCGCTGCCGATTCGTCGTGGCGGTGCCGGACCAGACCATCTCCACACCCGACGCCCGCGCCATCCTGCCCCGTTCCTACGATCTTGCCACTGCCGTGTTCAACATCCAGCGATCCTCACTGCTGGTGCATGCGCTTCACACCGGCAAGGCCCGGCTCCTGAGGGAGGCGACGCCGGACCGGCTCCACCAGCCGTACCGGGCGAGCCTGGTGCCGGGACTGGAGGCGGTGCTTTCGGGACCGTCTCAGAAACCCGGCTGGAGCGAGTCCCTGCTGGGGACCTTCATCAGCGGATCGGGTTCCACCGTGATCGCGCTGGCTGACGGGCGCGAAGCGGAGATCGGCAACTGGATGGTCCGGACTCTGGCGGCGGCCGGGACTCGCGCCCAATTCCGGGTCCTGGACCTGGACACCCGCGGCGCCCGGATCGAGAGATCGTCGTAGTTCCCTTCAGTGCGACTCGGGGTCGCCGCTCCAGGTCAATCGTGAGACCAGCCAAATCGCGCAGCCCGAGACGATCACCGACGGGATCAGCTCGTAGGCGACGGAGGAGAGGAACTCGACGTTGCGCCAGACCAGGCTTGTCCCGGCGCCGGTCAGGATTCCCGCCAGGCAACCGGCCCGCGTCATTTTCCGGTAGAAGAGAGCCATGACGAGAGGCGCGGTGAAGCATGCGGAGAGCCCGCCCCATGCGTACAGGACCAACTGGTAGACGGTGGCTTCAGGATCCCAGGGATCGGTGGAGAGAGCCAGCATCAAAGCCCCCGTTCCCAGTCCGACGGTCACGACTCTCGAGATCTTGAGCAGTTCCCGTTCCGAGGCCTGTTGCCGGAAGATGCGCTGGTAGACGTCCCGGGTCATGGAACTGGCGGCGGACAGCAGAAAGCTGTCGGCCGAGGACATGATGGCCGCCAGCGTGGCCGAGACCAGAATTCCGGCGACCCAGGGATCCAGAACCTGGCGGGCCATCATGGGGAGAACCTGCTCCACGTTGAAGACCAGAGCCGAATCCAGCCTCGACTCCACGGTTCCTCCGGCCCCGGCAACGAATCGGTACCAGTAGTGGGCGGTCAGCCCCAGAAGCACGGCCCCCGAGACGGCCAGCAGATTCCAGCAGACGGACACCATGAAGGCCGTCTTCAAGTGGGAGACCTTTCGGACCGCCATGTAGCGGGCGCAGAGTTGAGGTTGACCCACGTAGCCGACCCCCACACCGGCGTCCTCGAAGAGAAAGGTGAACAGCACCAGTCCCGTCAGTCCGGCGAACCAGTGATCCAGGTTGGAGCTGGCGGTTCCCGGCATCTCGGAGGAGACCTGGGAAAGGTGCCCCATGAGCGAACTCCAGCCGCCCACGTTCGCCAGGCAGATCAGGGGCAGCATGGTGAGGGCAAGCAGCATCATGAAGCCCTGGAGGAAGTCGGTCCAGGCGACGGCCCGGAATCCGCCCAGCAGAGTGTAGACGATGATGATGACGGCGGCCAGCAACGTGGCTTCCGAGTAGTCGACGAAATCCAGGATGGCCGACATGGCCTTACCCGCGGCCACGAACTGGGCCCAGAGGTAGATGAGCATGAAGACCATGATTCCCAGGGTTGCCACCAGTTGAACCGCGTACCCTCCTTCCTTGGCGAACCTCTTTTCAAAGTACTCGGGCAAGGTCAGAGCCCGCAGCCGCTCCGTCTGCCGCCTCAACCGCCGAGAGACCGCCAACCAACTCACCGCGTCCCCCATGACACAGGCCATTCCCACCCAGATGGCGGAGAGTCCGTAGGTGAAAGCACGAGCGGGGACGGCGATCAGCAGCCAGCCGCTCATGGCGGAGGCTTCGGCGGACATTGCGGTGACGAAGGGCCCCATGGAGCGGTCGGCCAACAGGAACCCCTTCAGGCTCTTGATGAAGCGGGCCGCGTAGAGGCCCAGCCCCAAGAGGATCACCAGATAGAGGACGAAGGAGAGGATCATTCGAATCGGCTAACCTGCAAGGCGCGGTAACTCTAGCAGTCCCGTCTGAAAGCCGCCACGCCGCCCGTCCGTTCCGGCGTTTCTCCGAACGGCGGGGCGGATGTTGTTCCCCCGAGCGTCACGGCGATAGAATCCCGCCCGGACCGCGGTTTCACCACAGACTGTCAAGGAGCCTTGCCCCATGGATCCTCCCGAACTTCCCCGGCGCGCCCGGGTGGTCGTCATCGGCGCCGGAGTCGTGGGCTCCAGCGCGGCCTACTACCTGACCCGGTACGGTTGGGACGACGTGGTCGTCCTGGATCAGGGTCCTCTGTTCCAGGTCCTGGGTTCCACCTCGCATGCTCCCGGGCTGGTCTTCCAGACCAATCCTTCCCGGACCGTCTGCAAGCTGGCCCAGTGGACCGTTCAGCTCTACCGCGAACTGGGTTCCGGACCGGAAGGTCCCTGCTTCCATCCGGTGGGAAGCATCGAAATCGCCGGCACCCCGGAACGGCACCGGGACCTGAAGAGGCGTGCCGGACTGGCCCGTTCCTGGGGATTGCCGGCGCGGATCCTGACCCCGGAAGAGGTCGGATCCCTCATTCCCCACATCGATACACGGCGAGTCTACAGCGGGTACCACGTCCCGTCCGACGGCCTGGGCAAGGGCGTCCGCATCTTGAAGGCCCTGGCCCGGGAGGCGGAGAGCCGGGGCGCGCTCTTCGTGCCCGGCGCCAGAGTCAGCGCCATCGAGACCCGCGGCGGCCGGGTGAAGGCAGTGGTCTGCAACCGGGGCCGCATCGAAGCCGAGACGATCCTCCTCTGCGCGGGGATCTGGGGCCCCCGAGTCGGCAGGATGGCCGGGGTTCCCGTTCCCATGCAGCCCATGCAGCATCTCTACGCCCGGACGGGCCCCCTGTCCGAGCTGGCCGGAGCCGGCGAGGAGGCGACTCAACCGGTCCTCCGGCACCAGGATCGCTCCATGTACTTTCGGCAGGACTTCGATCGCTACGGCGTGGGCTCCTACCGTCACGAGCCGCTGCCGATGGACGTCGAATCATTGGGACCGGACCGGTCGGGTGCGCCCCAAGCGGCGCTTCGTCCGTTTCCATCGCACCACTTCGAGAACGCCATCGCCGACTCCAGGGAGCTGTTCCCCTGCCTGCGGAAGGCGTCGTTCCCCTTCCGGATAAACGGAATCTTCGCGTTCACCCCCGACGGCCAGTCCCTTCTGGGACGATCGGCTCGTCTGGAGGGCTTCTGGCTGGCGGAGGGGGTCTGGCTGACCCACGGCGGCGGCGTGGGCCGGGCCGTTGCCCGGTACATGGTGGACGGTCTTCCCCCGTTGGACCTGCGAGACCTGGACTGCAACCGCTTCCACGCCCATGTCCCCAGCCGGCCCTACGTCCTGGCACGGGGAAGGCGTCAATACCGGGAAGTCTACGACATCATCCATCCCCGCCAGCAGCTCGAGCGCCCGCGCCGGTTGCGCCTGAGTCCCTTTCAACCGCGCCTGGAGGAATTGGGTGGGGAGATGTTCGAAAGCGCCGGCTGGGAACGGCCCGAGTGGTTCGCCGACAGCTATCGCCTCCCGCGTCCCGAAAAGGGACACACCCGTCAGGGCTGGAGCGCTCGATACTGGTCCCCTCTCATCGGCGCCGAGCATCGCGCCACCCGGGAGCGGGTCTGCCTCTTCGACCTGACCCCATTCACCAAGCTGGAGGTCGCGGGTCCGGGTTCCCTCGAATTCCTCCAGCACCTGGCCGCCAACCGGATGGACCGCCCTCCCGGCCGAATCAACTACACCTCCCTGCTGAACCGAAGGGGAGGAATGGAGGCCGATCTCACGGTCACCCGACTGGACGAGGATCGCTTCTGGATGATCACGGGAGGCGCGACGGGAATGCGCGATCTGGCCTGGCTTCGCTTCAATCTGGACCGGAAAAGCCCGGTCCGGATCCGGGACCTGACGTCGGCCTACTGCTGTGTGGGCGTCTGGGGCCCTGCAGCGCGCGAGCTGGTTCAATCCGTCAGCGAGAACGACCTGTCGAACCAGGCCTTTCCGTACCTGACCGCCAAGTGGATCTACGTGCGCCACGTGCCGGTGCTGGCTCTTCGCATCTCCTACGTCGGGGAATTGGGATGGGAACTGTACGCCCCCACTGAATACGGCCTGCATCTTTGGGACACCCTCTGGAAGGCGGGTGGCTCCCTGGGGGTGGCGGCGGCCGGCGGAGGAGCCTTCGAGAGCCTGAGACTGGAGAAGGGCTACCGGCTGTGGGGCGCCGACGTCCATACGGAATACAATCCGTTGGAAGCGGGTCTCGGTTTCGCCGTGCGCATGGACAAGGGGGACTTTCTGGGAAGGGCCGCGTTGGAGAGGGTCGCGGCGGAGGGAGTCAGCCGGAAATGGTGCTGCCTCAGGCTGGACGACCCCGGCACGGTCCTCATGGGTTCCGAGCCGGTCCGCTTCGAAGGCGCCACGGCGGGTTACGTCACCAGCGCCGGTTACGGCCATACGGTCCAGGAGAGCCTGGCGTTCAGCTACCTCCCGAAGGAAGCCTCGCTGCCGGGGAGCCGCCTGGAGATCGACTATTTCGAGGAACCGCTGGGTGCGAGGGTAGTGTCCATTCCCCGATACGACCCCCGAAACCGGAGACTCACCGGGTGAGACCGTCAGGTTCCCGGTCTGATCCCAGATGAACGAACGACACATTTTTGCCGGCCTGGACGGCGCTCCCCGCAGCCGGAAACCCCGGTCGGCGGGTCTGACCATGGTCGTCGACTGGGGTCTTGGTTCCGGCCGGCAGAGCGATCTCACGGCCACGGCGGCGCCTTACATCGACTTCGCCAAGATTGCCGTCGGGCTGTCGCGGATGCTCACGAACGAAGTCCTGGTCGAGAAGGTCGACGCCTACCGGGCTCACCGGATCGAGGCTTTTCCCGGCGGCCAGTATCTCGAGTACGCCCGGATCCACGGGAAGGCGGACCTCTACCTTCCGGCATGCCAAAGGGCGGGATACCGCTGGATCGAAGTCTCCAACAACGTGGCGGACCTTCCCCTGGAATGGAAGGTCCGGGTCATCGGGGAAGCAGTGGACGAATACGGGATGAACGTGCTGGGGGAAGTCGGCAAGAAGGAGGGGCTCTCCCACGATATCCGCTTCGCCGACGACGCCCGGGCCTGCCTCGACGCCGGCGCCGGCATCATTCTGCTGGAAGCCGCGGAACTGGTCGACTCCGACGACGCGACCCGGCGCGAGGTCGACGAGACGGTGACGGCCGTCGGGCTCGATCGAGTCATGTTCGAGCTGCCCGGTCCCTGGATCCCCGGTGTTCAGTCCCACCACATCCATCGGATGCGCCGCGACCTGGTGGATCGCTTCGGCCCCGAGGTGAACCTGGGGAACGTGATGCCGGAGGACCTGCTGTCGCTCGAGGCCTACCGGCGAGAGCTCGGTATCAACGCGGGAAAAAAGTCCGCGACCTGAATCATCGGAGAATTCCGGGCGGGGTCCGTCTCCCCCGCCAGGCCGGGGCACGGCCTCGATCCCTACCGCTCCGGCAACTCCACGGCGCGGATGTTCTTGAAGTCCAGGTTCGTGGTGGGATCGTGGGCCTGGAGGCTGACGACACCGGGGACCAGGCGGGCTTGGCGCCGCGCATAGTTCCCCGGTGGCCGCGGGTCTTCCCAGTCGCTGGTCTGGATGCCGTTGACCCAGACCGCAAGATGGCGGCCATGGGCGATGACCGTCTTGTAGAAGAACTCACCATCTTCGGGAATGACTTCTCGGGCCGGGACGTAGAAGTAGAGCCCTCCGGTGCCGAAGTCATGGGGCTGCCGGCGGTCGCCGTTGCGGAACTCGTTTCGAATCTGCGACTCGTACCCGCTCCAGAAGACCCCCTTCTCCCCCCGGAAGAAGACGCCGCTGTTGGGGTGGTGGCCGGCGTGGGGCGGATTGGTGCGGACCGCCAGTTGCAGCACCAGATTCTTGAACTCCTTCTCGGTCTCCAGTTGTCCGGCGCCCTTCTCCACGTGGAGAATGCCGTCCCGCACCGACCATTCATGCACGTCGTCCCGGTTGGGACGATCAACCTTACGCCAACCGTCCAGGTCCCGGCCATTGAACAGCGGGCTCAATCCCAGCGGCTTGAGCTTGATGTTGCGGAACTCGATGGGCTTGTCCACGTTGTGTTGCAACCCGATCGCACCCACGGCATACGACGAGTCGTTGGCATCGAGAACTTCCCTGCCGTTGAGCTTGACCACAAAGCGGCTTCCCACGGCACGAACTTCGTATTGGTTCCACTGGCCGCCCTCGAACCGGGCCGGTTCGGCC
Source organism: Acidobacteriota bacterium (assembly GCA_022827025.1). Lineage (GTDB taxonomy): Bacteria > Acidobacteriota > UBA6911 > RPQK01 > JAJDTT01 > JAJDTT01. Next base: position 992 of record JAJDTT010000075.1, on the reverse strand, counting down.
TTGACGTAGAAGACCAGGCTGCCGGTGTTGTAGCCCTGCGGCTGGCGGTTGAAGATCTGCAGTTCATACCCGGTCTCGTGCGGCGGACCCCTGCGGGCCGAGCGCAGAAAGATGCCGCTGTTCCCGTCCTCCGGAGTGCGAAACTCCAATTTGAGCTCGAAGTCGGCGAACATGCTGGTGGTGCCCAGCCAACCGTACCCGCCGCCGTCGGATCGAAGCACCCCGTCCTCCACCTTCCAGCGTGCGTCTCCGTGCCATTCCCACCCGTATTCGGTCTTGCCGTCCCAGAGCAGGATCCATCCCGCCGCGGCCTCCTCGGGGGTGAGCGTGTTGTGGTTCGATGCCGCGGCCGTATGCGGCGCCAGCAAGACGGCGAGGATGCAAATCAGAATGCGCATGGCGTTTCTCCAGTTCCCAGCACGCAAGACGCCGACGACGGACATCGAGACGCTCGGTGCTTCCCCCAAGGTCCCGTTCCCAGGAACGCAACTGCTCCGTATGGTACAAGGAATTCTCGTCCGATCCAGTCGGCGACGCCACGTCCCTGCGCCGGTACCGCGCCGGGAGCCCTCTCTACCGGTGTTGAATTCGGGATTCGCGCAGAAGCTTGATTTTGCCGTGTTAGACTCGGTCCTGGTGGCTCTGAAACCGCAGTCCGACCACAGCATCTACCTGGCCGCGCTACGCCGCATGTCTCCCCAACAACGGCTGGCCAGGGCGTTCGAACTCTCCGATAATGCACGGCAACTTTTTCGTGACGGATTGCGTCGTAGATTTCCTGATCTGTCCGAAGAAGAACTTCAGCAACTCTATCTGAATCGACTGGCTCTGTGTCACAACAGGAACTACTGAGAAGTCCCCCACCGCCGGGCCTCCGGCATGATCCGGCCAGAAACTGGGCGGCGATGGTGTCGGCGGCGGCGCCTGTCCGCGTTGCGGTCTGACGAACGACCCGGTCCCGACCGGACCGGGTGCCGGGGAACGATGCGACG
>JAJDTT010000003.1 GCA_022827025.1 Acidobacteriota bacterium | reverse complement strand
AATGATCGTAGCGAGAAAGTGGAGAATCGAGGCCAGATTTTCACGATTTAGAGGCGCATAGTTGTTCTATTCGCCGAGAAATCGGGGAAATATGGACCGATTATACGCTTTCGCAGCAGATCAATTTCTGCCGCGCAGGCTTCTAGGAGCGGAGTGTCTGACGAAGCGGGTCGAGTCCAGCTATCCTCGACCGGTTGACACGTGAGTACGGCAAGAAAGAGATCTGTATATTTTCAGGTTGAGGCCTTCACCGAAGTCCATTCGAAGTGGCAGACTCGAGCGACGCCGGAGGCCGAATGGTCGGACGTCGAGGGAACTGAAACGGCGGGACGGGTCTGTGCCTAAACGCCGTCGGGCCCGGGCGAGCATCGGCTGGTCGCCAAGATCCGGATCGATGGTGAGCCTGGCCTGTATTCGAGCAATGTCTTGACCGCCGCTCCCCGCCGGCGGCTGGAAAGCCGCTACTTCATAATGTTAGAGTTCGTGGCCGCAACGCCATGGACATCACAGGACAGAGCGGACTGACCCTCATCGACTGGCTGATCGTCGTCACTTACGCCTCGTCGACCATCGGCCTGGGCTACTACTTCTCGCGTCGGCAGCGAAGCACCAGCGAGTACTTCGTGGGCAGCGGGGCCATGAATCCGCTGCTGGTGGGCATCTCCCTCTTCGCCACTCTGTTGAGCACCATCTCCTATCTCTCCATGCCGGGAGAGACCATCGCCAAGGGGCCTGTGGCCACGGTGGCGAACCTCTGCTCCTATCCCATCGCTTTTCTGGTCGTCTCGGGCCTGTTCCTCCACCTCTACATGCGACAGCGGGTCACCAGCGCCTACGAGTTGCTGGAGGAACGGCTCGGTCTGGGGATCCGTCTGCTGGGATCGGTCCTGTTCATCACCATGCGGCTGGTCTGGATGTCCCTGCTGGTCTACATCGCGGCCAAGGCCATGACGACCATGTTGGGCGTGGGGGACGAGTGGATCCCGCTGGTGGTTCTGGTCACCGGTTTCGTTTCGGTGATCTACACCTCCCTGGGCGGCCTGGGGGCGGTGGTCATCACCGACTTCCTCCAGTTCACGCTGCTCTTCGGCGGGGCCTGGCTGGTGATCGGACTGGTGACCTACGAACTCGGAGGATTCAGTTGGTTTCCCACCACTTGGCAGCCCACCTGGGATGCGCAACCCCTGTTCAGTTTCGATCCCAGGATGCGGGTGACGGTTTTGGGCACCATTCTCAGCGCCAGCCTCTGGCAGATCTGCACGGCCGGAGGAGACCAGGTGTCGGTCCAGCGATTCATGGCGACGCGGGACGCGCGGGCGGCCAAGAAGGCCTACCTGACGCAGATGGGCGCCGGAACCCTGGTGGCCTTCACGCTGGTCCTGGTGGGATTCGCCCTTCTGGGCTACTTTCAGCAGAGGCCCGACGAGCTTGCCGGTCTGAGCCTGACGACGGACGGAGATCGAATCTTCCCCCGCTTTGTCGCCTTTCACCTGCCGCCGGGCGTCACCGGCCTCGTGGTTTCGGCCATGTTCGCCGCGGCCATGTCCAGCATCGACTCGGGAGTCAACTCCATCACCGCGGTGATCATGACCGACTTCCTGGACCGGTTCGGCCTGAAGCCCAAGACGGAGAAAGGACACGTCCGGTCGGCCCAGATACTGGCCCTCACCGTGGGGGCCATCGTCGTGGTCGGGAGCACCTTCATCGGCCAGGTTCCGGGCAACTTCACGGCCATGACCCAGCGCACCACCAACCTGCTGGTGACGCCCATCTTCGGCCTCTTCTTCTTTGCCATGTTCGTTCCCTTCGCCCGGGCCGCAGGCGTGATCGTGGGCACGATCTACGGGGTTACCACGGCAGTCCTCGTCGCATTCTCCGGCAGCTTCTACGAAGTCATCGCCGCGGGCACCGGCCTGGACACCACCGCCATCAGCTTTCAGTGGATCTCTCCGGCGGCCCTGGGAGCGAACCTTTGCGCGGGCCTCGTCGCTTGCAGGTTCATGAAGCCGGAAGACTCCAGGCAGCAAATCCTTCTGAAGATGGCCGTCTGCCTGATTCCTCTCCTGGCATTGGCCGGCCTGATACTGGGCTATCCCTGGATCGACAACGCCCCGGCTCCATAGCCACGGCCCGCATCGGGAGGCACGAGACATGGGCAAGACCTACCGGGCGGCGATCATCGGCGTCGGCGCCATCGCCGACATCCACGCCATGGCCATGGGCGATCTGGACGATGTGGACCTGGTGGCCGGCTCCTGCCGGACCGAGGCCAAGGGCCGGACCTTCGCGGAACGGTTTGACTGCCGCTGGTACCGGGACTACCAGGAGCTCCTGGACGAGGCCCGTCCCGACTTCGTCTGTATCGCCACCCCCAGCGGGTTTCACCTGGAGCCGCTGGAGGCGTGCGCACGGCGCGGCATCCATGTCCTCTGCGAGAAGCCCCTGGAGATCACCGTCGCGCGCGTGGACCGGATGATCCAGGTGGCCCGGGAGAGCGGGATCCGCCTGGGCGGCATCTTCCCGCAGCGGTTCAACCCGGTGCTGCGGGAGGTTCATGGCGCCGCCTCCCAGGGCCGGTTCGGCGACTTGGCGGTGGTCAACGCCTATGTGCCCTGGTGGCGCGACGATGCCTACTACGCGCCTGACCGCTGGCAGGGGACGTTGGCCCTGGACGGCGGCGGGGCCATGATGAACCAGTCCATTCACGGCGTCGACGCGGCCCAGTGGCTGGCCTCGGCCGGCATTCCCGGTCTGCCGACGGAGGCCAATCCGGTTCGAGAGATCTTCGCCTTCACCGCCAAGCGGGGTCACGATCCGGATCTGATCGAGGTGGAGGACACGGCGGTGGCCGTCATGCGGTTTCGCAACGGCGCCCTGGGTCAGATCCTGGGGGCCACCTCCATGTTCCCCGGTTCCCTGAAGCGGCTTCAGTTGGCGGGGAGGGGCGGGACCGCCGAAGTGCTGGAGGACGAGCTCGTCACCTGGGCCTTCAGCGAGGAGCAGTCCGGGGACGACGGTGTGCGCCGGCGCTTCTCCGAAGAGACCGCGAGCGGAGGCGGAGCCGCCGATCCCATGGCCATCGACTACAGCCTCCACACCGGAAACATCCGCGGGTTCGTGGACTGGCTGGAGGGGGACGAGGGCTTCATGCTGGACGGCTCCGAGTCCCGAAAGGCGGTGGCCATCATCGAGGCCATCTACGAATCGGCCCGGACCGGCCGCGTCGCGGCCGTACAGACCTGAAACGTATTCCCGGGAATGAGACGAAGGAGGGCACCCACAAGGGGTGCCCCTGCGTACGCGGGGAGACGGTCAGGCCGTCATTGATTCGACGGCCCGGAGCAACCCCTTGATGTAGCCGGTGGCGTAGGCGCGTCCCCGGTGCGACCAGAGGGTGTCGCCGGGCATCTCGGGGACGTGGTCGTCGATGATGAAACCGTCGAACCCCATCTCCACCAGCAGCTTCATCACCTCCACCACGTCCACGTCCCCCTCGTCGATGAAGGTCTCGGTGATGCAGGGCACGGCTCCCCGGACGTTTCGAAAGTGGACGTATGCGATCCGGCCCCGCGCGCCGAAGTAGCGCAGGCCCGCGAACATCTCGTCCACGCCCATCTCCGCCCAGGTCCCCATGCAGAAGTCCAGCTTGTGGTTGGGTGCGGGCGCGATCGTCTCCATGGCGCGCTGGAAGCCCTTGAGATTTCTGAAGATCCGGGCCACGCCTCCCAGGGAGTCCACGGGCGGGTCATCGGGATGGAGCGCCAGGGTGACTCCCGCCTCCTGCGCGGTCGGCAGGACCGCCCGGATGAAGTACTCGTAGTTTTCCCAGAGTTCCGCCTCGGAGTATTCCCGGTCGAAGCTCAAAGGAGCGTTTCGGCCCAGCTCGTGGTCGTAGACGCTGGTCCGGGCGCCGCCCCGGGCCGGCTCGCTCTTGGAGGTGCGCCAGACGCTGTTGGCCATCCAGTGGTAGCCGAGTATGGGGATCCCCGCCCGGCCCAGGTTGCGGATCGTCTCCTGGTAGTTCTCGATCTCCCGGTCCCGTCCCGGAAGGCCCAGAATGCACCGCTGGTAGAAATAGAGGGGCGTGTTCTCGATGCCCTCCAGCCGCAGGCCGTACGACTCGATCCGGGTCCGCAGCTGCAGAAGTTCCAGGTAGTCCCAGTGAGTGGGGGCGTCGTCGTCCCCCGGCTTTGTCCAGTAGGTGGACCCGATGGGGCTGGATCCGAAGGGAGTCCGTCCGCTGAGGTCGGGGGTGTTGAGGATGATGCCGCTGCAGCCCAGTTGGGCCGCGAAGGTCAGAATGTCGTCGCTGGGGTCCCGGATGCTGCCCGCCGCCACCCGAATCCGTCTCGCCATGGCGTGACCCTATTCCGAGTTCGGGTCGGGAACGATCTGCCCGAAGTGCAGCCCGCCGACCTCTCCGTGGCGCCAGACGCCCACGTACTCTTCGTCGTAGAAGAGGACCCGCGCCGTGAAGGTGCCCAACCCGGGGATCGCGACCTCGGTCAGGCTCAGGACCGGCGTGTCCCCCGCCCACTCCATCCGCACCGGCACCGGAACCGTGACGTCGCGGCTCCCGTACTGGATCCGGGCCTGAAACACCCAGATGTCTCCGCCCAGCTTCGAGACCTTGGAGATCTCGTATCTCTCCTTCCGCAACTCCGCGCCGTCGCCGACAGTGAAGAATCCCTCCAGCACGACTCCCGACATGGATTGCCGGAATGCCTCTTCCCGAGCCTCCCGCTCCGCCTCGGTCGGGGCGTCCCCACCTCCGCAACCAGCAATGGGCGCCGACAGAAGAAAAACAAGGGACGCTTTCAGCAACGAGGAACCGTGACGCATAGGCGATGCTCCGTTCTGGAGAGTCGAGCGCCAATGATAGCAGTCCAATGGAACGGATTGGAATGATGAAACCTGGTGATCCACCTGAAGCGCCGGAGAGGCGGCGTTCAGGGATTGCCGACGTCCCAACCTTCGTGGCGTCCGACTATCTATCACCGGTGGAAAGACGTAGGGGTACCCCTTGTGGGTACCCCTCTTTGAAACTTCCAATTCCCGATGATCGTAGGGGCACCCCTTGTGGGTGCCCTGCGGGGTCGCACCGTTCCCCGGCGGAGTCGCCGCTCCACGTCGCCATTCCCGGCGCCCGGAAGGACGCCAATCCCAGTCGGCGACTAGAAAGTCGCCGCTCCACCCACCCCGGTTCGGTAGTGCCCAAGCAATGGCCGGCGGACGGTGGCGCCGTTCGGGGGAGGGCGACCACAAGGGTCGCCCCTACGAGTCGTTCGACAGCGGCAACGCGGTGGGCGCCGCTGACGGACAATCCCCGCCCAGTTTCTCGCGGGATCATGCCGGAGGCCCGCCGGTGGGGGACTTCTGTCTCTACCGCGGAAACAGTCCCAAAGACTCGAAGAACGTCTTCACTTCCTGCATCTGCTCGTCGGTGTAGGACTTCATGGGAGCCCGCAGGTGGCGTTTGGCGAGCCCGAAATATTCCAGGGCGCCGTGGAAGAAGGGGACGCTGAAGTTTTCGATGATGGGCACGTCGTACTTCTTCGACATCTCGTAGCATTTTTCCAGGTTCCCGGCCTGGTAGGCCTCCCAGAACTCCTTGGCGATCCAGGGGGCTACGATGGCGTAGATGTCGAAGTAGGTTCTGGCGCCGTAGGGAGCCGCGGCCAGGAAGCGGTAGATGCTGCCGCCGCTGTAGACTCGGAGCCGGTCCGCGAACTTGGCTTCCAGGAAGATGTACTCCCGGATGTCGTGCTCCTTCATGGCCACCACCGAGTCGATCTCCAGGAGCTTGCGCCAGGTCTTGTCCTTGAGTCCCACGTTCTTGACCGAGAGGGCCATGCGCGTGTTGGCGGCGGCGGTCCGGAAGTACTCGACGATGTCCTCCTCCGGCATCCTCGGCGCCAGCACCTCGACGGCGTCGGCCCCCAACCCTTCGGCATACTTGAGATAGTCGATGAGCCGGGAATTCCAGAAGTTGTTGGTGCAGACGATGCTGATGCCGTGATCGCCCACGGCCTCGACGAAGGTCCGGGTCACGGCCTTGACCTCGTCGTAGGAGATCCAGTCGTACTTGGTGTTCCCGCCCGTCATGTTGAAGATCCGGACGCCGTATTTCATGGCGTTGGAGATCATCTTCCGGATGGCGCCATGATCCACGTTCCCTTCCGCGTCGAAGGGCAGCACCAGCGAAAAAATGGGACCCTCCAGATGCTCCATGACCTGGCGAGGGGTCAACGGCTTCTTGATCTTGTCGGGAGCCGCCGGCAGGGAAGAGCTGAGGAGCACCGCCGTCAAGACCAGGGGCAGGAACGAAACCTTCAAAGAGGACATGGAAGCAACCTCCGGTTGGAAACCACACAAAGGGGGGACAAGCTCCTCCCGCGCTGACCTCATGGTACAGCGTCCCCCGCCGGTTGTCTCTACTTTCCTGTCCCCCTCTTCACCGTCGACCGGAGAGCCAGTGCGTCTGGACACCCGCTTTATTCCCGGATCTTGCCGGGCGGGCGGCCACAAGGGCCGCCCCTACGGTTTTTCCCTGCTGGTACACTTGCTTGAACCATGAGCAGGCGGCGGCGCAGCGACGGGCGATCCGATGGCCTGACTCCCCTTGAGAGCCTTCCCATCGAGGAGGTCGGCACCTTTCCCGAGCTGCTTCGCGCCATGTCCAGGACCGCCTTCGGGGGGCGGAACCTGGGCGAGGCCTTCGAGGTCCTGCTGGAGATGATTCGTGATGAGCAGTGCCGTGTGGTCCTGACCGTCTCCGGGGCCATGACCGTGGCCAAGCAGGGCCGGATCATCTGCCGCATGCTGGATCGCGGTTGGGTGGACGCCGTGGTCGCCACCGGCGCCCTCGTCGCCCACGGACTCACCGAGTCGCTCGGACTCGTCCACTACCGCTACGAGAGCCGCCATTCCGACGGGGAGCTCTACCGCCGGGGCTACAACCGGATCTACGACACTCTGGAGATGGAGCGGAACCTGGACGACGTGGAGGACCTGCTGCACTCGATCCTGGGCCGGGAGGAGCCGGACGGGGGAACCTGGTCGTCGGCCGGCCTCTGCCGGGCCCTGGGCCGGCGGTTGAGCCAGGAGGACCGGGGACCGGGCATTCTCAGCAGCGCCTTCCGCCGCGGCGTCCCGGTCTTCATTCCTGCCTTTACCGACAGCGAAATCGGACTGGATCTGGCCAACTGGGCCATGGACAGAGAGATGCCGGCCACACCGGAGGGCCGCGAGACGGCCGAACCGGATGAGGTCTTCCGGGCGGTTCCTCCCTTCAATCCCTTCCTGGACCTGCAGGAGTACGCCCGGTTCGCCGCCGCCGCGCCGCGGTTGGGGATCTTCACCATCGGCGGCGGAGTCCCCCGCAACTGGGCGCAGCAGGTGGGTCCCTACTTCGAGGTGGCGGCGAACCGCTTGGGGCTCCACCGGCCGCCGCCCCGTTTCCGGTATGGGGTCCGCATCTGTCCGGAACCGGAACATTGGGGCGGGCTCTCGGGTTGCAGCTATGCCGAGGGGGTCAGTTGGGGTAAATTCGTGCCTCCCGAGGAGGGCGGCCGCTACGCCGAGGTCCATGCCGACGCGACCCTGGTCTGGCCGCTCTTGATGAAGGGTCTTCTGGAGGAATTGGGAGGCGCCGGGGACTGACGCCGGCTCTCGCCCGTTCGGATCGAGGTGAATCATGGATCGTATTCTTGAGCTGATCGCAACGGCCGATGCCGCAAGGCGGCGGATCATCGACGCCAACCGGGGACTGACGCCTGCGCAAGCCGCCTTCAAGGGGACGGGCGGCTGGTCGGTCCAGGCGCACATCGAGCACCTGGTCCTGTCGGAGCAACGGGGCGTTCAGCGGATCTGGCTGGCGGCCGAAGCGTTGCGCCAGGGAGTCCCCCTCCAGGCGGGCGAAGCCGTACATCGTGGCCTACCCATCGATGAGGTGATCGCAAAGACCTGGAAGCCCAAGGAGAAGGCCATGGTCGAGACCGACCCCGTGGGAGAGGGTCCCCTCTCCTATTGGATCGCCCGCTACGAAGCATGCCAGCCGACCCTGGAGCGGATCCCCCAGGTCCTGGCGGGACTGGACCCTTCCCGGGCGCTGGATCTGCACTACCTGTCGGGGCCCCTGGACGCCTACCAGCGGCTGGAGTTTCTCCGGTTCCACACCGACCGCCACTTCGACCAGGTCGAACGGCTGAAGAGGACCGAGGGGTTTCCGGCCCCGTAAGTCGGAGCGGGACTCAGAGACCTTCCGTTTCCCAACCCTTGCGGTAGGGACGGCGCAGGTGCCGGTCCGCCTCCGGGACGCCAATCGCCTTCAGATTGGCGCTGTCCCACTTCAACTTCTTGCCGGTCCGGAAGGCCACGTTTCCCAACAGCACCGTTTCGGTCAGGGGCCCCGAGTACGAAAAATCGGTCGAAGCCGTGTCCTTCCCCAGGATGGCGTTGGCCCATTGGGTGTAGTGACTCTCGTCCGGCTGGGTGGGGAAGACGTAGTCGGCGAAACGTTCCATGGGAAACAGGATGGGACGTTGGCCGCCGGCCATCAGAAGGTTCCCCTTCTCTCCGATCAACAGGTTCCCGTTGCTCCAGCCGGGCCAGTCGTCGGGGGCGCCGTAGAGCTGGCGGGGCGGCCGCATCCCCGCTTCGTACCAGGTCAGGGGCAGGGTCGGCGTCGTGTAGCGGGTGCCCGGAAACTCGTAGTGGACGATGGACCAGCGGGGAGCGCTCTCGGGCAGAGGATCGGTGCCCTCCGCCCAGACCGCGGACGGAGGCCCCAACTCCAGGGCGTTGATGGCGGGGTCGATCAGGTGGCAGCCCATGTCCCCCAGAGCGCCGGTGCCGAAATCCCACCAGCCGCGCCAGTGAAAGGGATGGTAGACGTCTCCGTCCACGTACGGCCTTTCGGGAGCCACGCCCAGCCACAGGTCCCAGTGGACATGGTCCGGCACCGGGTCCTTCCGGGAGGGACGCTGGATTTCCTGTTTCCAGTAGGTCCCGGGACGGTTGGTCCAGACGTGCGCCTCCCGGACCTTTCCGATGACCCCGTCCCGGACCACCTGGACGCCCGTTCTCAACGGGGCCAGGGAGTGATGCTGGATGCCCATCTGGGTCACGACCCCCTTCTCCCTGGCCAATCGAGTGAGAGCGCGCGCCTCGTGGACCGAGTGGGTCAGGGGCTTCTGCGTGTACACGTGCCTGCCCAGGGACATGGCCTGGTAGGCGACGGGCGCATGCATGTGGTCGGGCGTGGAGATGGTCAGGGCGTCGATGTCCTTCTGCTCCAGGAGCTTGCGCCAGTCCGTGTACTTTTTTGCGCCGGGATAACGCTGCGCGGCCCGTTCCAGCCGATGCTCGTCGACGTCGCAGATGGCCACCACGTCGTGGCCCAGGGCAGACTCCCCCAGGTCGGTCCAACCTTTTCCACCCACTCCGACACCCGCCAGGCGGAGCCGGGAGTGGGAGGACCTCGCCCGGATGATGGCCGGGGCCGCGGCCGCAGCCAGGCTTCCCATCCCCAGTCGCTTCAGGAATGCCCGTCGGTTCGATTGCACCTTCATAATCCGTTTTGTCCTCCCTCGACCGGTGTGGCGATGTCTTTTCCCAGTCTACTACGATGCCCGGCCAATCTCCTCCGCACCGGCCGAGACGGCGGGCGGCGGCGCACAGGCACAAGTCCCCCTGGGCACAGATTGGATTGACTTTCTGGAACACACCCTTGAGTTTCCGGCGCCGGAACTGGAACATAACAGCCCGTGGCAAAAGTCGTCACGGCATTCGACCGTCCCTGCATCCCGCCGGACGGCGTTGCGATTCGGTCACATACTCCCGGTATGCTCCCGAATCG
>JAJDTT010000177.1 GCA_022827025.1 Acidobacteriota bacterium | reverse complement strand
TCGTCCCCTCCGTCCTCGTCGTGGTCGTGGTCCCCTTCCTCTTCCTCGTCCTCACCTTCGTCGTCGTGGTCGTGGTCCTCTTCCTCTTCCTCGTCCTCACCTTCCTCGTCGTGGTCGTGGTCCCCTTCCTCTTCCTCGTCCTCGCCTTCCTCGTCGTGGTCGTGCTCCTCTTCCTCGTCGTGGCCGTGCTCCTCTTCCTCGTCGTGGCCGTGCTCCTCTTCCTCGTCGTGGCCGTGCTCCGCGTCCTCTTCTCCGTGGTGGCCGTGGAAATCCTCCACGAAGGGGACACCGTAAACCCCGGTGTCGTATTTGACCTCTACGCTGAAGAACATCTTTTCGCCGTAGAATCCGAAGCCGCCGCCGCCGTTGGACATCTTGGACCGGGAGTTGTAGATGACGCCTTGTTCGGGGGCCGTGTAGTCGCCGGTGCGCAATCCCCCGCCCCGTCCCCAGAACAACCAGTCGCCGGCCCCGAACTCGAAGCCGGCGTTGACCCCGCCCAGGGAGTTGGTGGTGCCCGCGGAGCCGGAGATGAAGCCGCGCACCCCCTTATGCGGGTGATTGTGGACCTGGTGATGCCGGCTGACGGCGTTGACCGTGCCACCCATGGCGCTTCCGCTGTAGAGCAGCGTCGCCGGACCCTTGACCACTTCCAGCCGCTCTATTTGCGCCGGGTTGATCAATTCGCCGTGATCGCCGGACTGGGAGGAAAGGGTGCCGGATCGGACCCCGTCCTCCATGATCAAGACGCGGTCACCGTCGAAACCGCGGACGATGGGCCGGGCCGGGCCGGGACCAAAACTGCGTTTGGCGATTCCGCTGCCCACGATGTGGTCCAGCAACTCGCCGATGGTGGCATCCGCCGACTCGGCCAACTCGTATGGCCCGAGCGACTCGACACTCTGGAATGACTCGAAGACCGTTTCGTGCACGTCGCGCGCCGTCACCGTGACCTGGTATCGCCTGGGCAAAAGCTCCAGCAGGATGTTCGCTACTGCCTCCTCACCAGCCTCGACGTTCACCATGGTGGTGACCTCGGTGAACAGGCTGTCCAGATGGGTGATCAGGTGGTAAGTCCCGGGAGGAACGTCATCGAACTCGTAGTTTCCATCATTGTCGGTGACGGTGCTGCGGTCCAGCTCCTCGATGGACACGCTGGCGTGGTGCAGGGGCAGGCCGGTATCCTTCAGCGTCACCGTACCCCTCAGTGAACCTTGCGATTGGGCGACTAAGTCCGTCTGAAAAGCCCACAGAACCAAGCCGAGCCAGACCGCAAGAAACCGGTGACCGATGCGCATACAGACCTCCCTGTGATTTCGGCGCAATTCAGGCGGGAGTATCGGCCACAATCGGTCCCGGAACCACAAAAAAACCGTGGGCGGGACAGGAGCATCGGAAACCGGGACCCTGAATCCGGCGAACGGACAGGGAGGCGGTTCAAATCCGGATGGGGATGGGGTCGCTTATTCCGCGCGTTTGGCCGCATGGGACCGGAGGAAGGTGCCGTACCTGATGACGATACTCGTTACGTCGGGGATCGCTTCCAGCCTCGCCAGGAGTCTCGCCCGCAGCTCGGGGTTCTGGCGGCCTCGACCGAGGGTCGGATGGAGAAAGCTCAGGTAAAAGAGGTGCGGCGACACCACGAGATCGACTCCATGACGGGCGCAGAGGGGACCGTACTCCTTGCTCAGGGCCTCTTCGATGGGGGGCAGGCCCAGACTGTCCTCCTGGCTCTGGAGATAGCCCATGGCGCGCTGAGTCCGCCGCGGGTAGCGGGCCCGTTCCGCGGTGATGTGGCCGACCAGGAGTTGATCGACGATCCCGTCGGAGACCCAGCGCCGCCACTGGATTCTCATGTTGCCGAAGGGAGGACCCAGGTAATCCCCCTGTTGCACGCCCACCGCCAGCTTCTGTCCCCGGCTCTCGAGGTGGGCCCTGACCTCCTTCAGGAAGGTGGTGAAGAACTCGCCCCGCAGATTCCGCCACTTCTCCAGGTCGAAGGGCTCGCGCAGGATGTCCCGTCCGTAGCGGCGCTTGTATTCCCGGACCACCGGTTCGTTGAAGCCGAACTGATCGGCGTGTTCGGGGGGCGGCGAATGGGAACGAAGGCTGAGGAAGACGCCGTCCAGATCGAAGCGGTCGGAGAAGGCCCGGATGACCTTGAGCATGTATTGCCGGACCTCGGGATAGGCGTACTCCATGACGCCCCAATGGTGCTTCCGGCCATTCGGAGTGAGGCTCCGGTCGCAGGCCAGGTACTGGGGGTTCTGGCGGGTGAAGCGGGACTGCCAGGGGAAAGGGACCGAGTCGGCGTAGTGGATGTCGGGCGGGCACCCTTCGTCCAGAACGGTCAGCCAGACGTAGGCGCGAATGCCCTCCGCCTTCATGGCGTCGACGGCGGCCTCCATGAGGTCCGACTCCCAGGCCGCCCGGGTTCTTGCCATCCCCGTCCGGTGTTCGTCGGCGGTAGGCACCGTGTCGTGAAAGAGGAGGACTCGGAAGTTGTCGCCGCGGAAGAGGACCTGGTCGATCCCCCTCGACTTCCAGGTCCGGACGGACTCGCGCACCTTGTCGGGAGTGTCCAGGCGCGCCGCTCCCGTGACCTTGGAGGTGATGACGTCGCCCCAGCTCACGATCATGATGTTCTGCTTGTCGCCGGCGTGAGAAGGGATGGGCAGGAAGAAGAGGGCGGCGAGGGCGGCGATTGAGGTAGTACGCATGTTCGATCCTCCCGGATGTGAGCGACGAGGGAGCGGCGATTTCCAATCGCCGAACTGGAGTGGGGGTTTTCCTACCCCCACTCCCTCGGGGGGACTGAAAGTCCCCCCTCCTATCCGCCCAACCCCGGCCCCACCGGGGCCCAGCGAAAGCAACCGCGGCGAAGAGGGGGACAAGAATGTCCCCCCT
>JAJDTT010000195.1 GCA_022827025.1 Acidobacteriota bacterium | reverse complement strand
TCCGACCCGATTTGTTGCCAGTAAATGGCCAGGTTGATTTCGTCTATCTCCCTGATAGAGAAACAGTTAGACCGACTACCCGAAGTGAAGTTCCGTCTAAAAGGCTAACTCTCTACCTGGACTTCGTCGTCACTGGGAACGTCTTAACCAGTTCCATCGCCCGCTGCTGCAGCGGCGTCGCCTCCGTCAGTCGGTGCAGCTTCGAACCCTCCGGATCCGAGGCCACCCGGCATTGATGACGGGCGCGCGTCCCCAGTTCCGCCATCAGCGTGGCGAAGCTGTGGATCGGGAGCCCATCCTCGGTTGTTCGCTTGGACTTCTTCCGTTTGGCTGACGCCGACGGCTGGGCGGGCCGCACCGGGTCCCGCTTCGCCCGGTGCGCGTCCAGGTCCTCGTCATCGAACAGCAACGGGGCCAAGGCTCGGCGCAGGTGCCACTCGACGTAATAGGACAGCAGGCACAGGAACAGGTGCGCCCGCACCCGCTCCTCCGTCCGGTGACGGATGGGACGGATCTGCAGATCGACCGTCTTCAGAGATCGGAACGCCCGCTCCACGTTGGTCAGGTTCTTGTAGGAGCGCACCACATCGTCCGTCGCCAACCGCTCCTCAGGTTCACTCGTGCGGATGATGTAGAAGCCGTCCAATTGTGCCTCCCGCTCGATGACTTCCTCGCGCCGCACGTACTCGAAGCGCCCGTCTTCGATGACCATCTCGAAGTGCTTGGCCACCTTGTACCGGTTCTTGACACGACCCACCTTCTCGGCGATCTGGGGCGCCAGCAACGGCGTCTTGGTGCGCCGGGCCACCTCCCGGGCGATCTTGGCCAACGCCTCTTCCGTCCCCGCCAGCAAGTCCTGGCGTTTGTTGCGCCGATACTCGGCCAGCATCGGGTTGTGGCAGACGACGAGCCGCTCCCCCGGATAGGCCTCGGATCGGATCTCCGCCAAGTGGCGCTCGTCAAAGATCGACAACTGGACCGTTTCTTCCTCCACCAGTTGGCGGATCGCCTCATGGCGCAACGCCGAGATCCACCCCAACCCCGGATAGCGCTTCAGAGACTTGATCTGAGTCTGGGTCAGCAGTCCCCGGTCCCCCACCAGCACCACCCGCTTCAACCCGAAGCGCCGGCGGATCCTCTCCACCTGATCCGGCACCGTGGCCGGATCCCCCGTGTTGCCGGGATAGGCTTGGACGGCCACCGGACATCCCGCCGCATCCGCCATCACGCCGTACACGACGATGGGACGGCCGCGCTTGCCGTCCCGGCTGTACCCGAACTGCATCAAGGAACAGGTGTGGCCTTCGTAGAAGCTGCTGGAGACGTCGTAAAGCACGTGATCGCCTTCGGCCAAGTGCCGTTTGGCCAGTTTCTTCTCGATCCGGCCCTGACGTTGGAGCAACCAGTCCATGGCCCCGTACAGATCGTCCTCGTCGGCCTCCTCGAGGGAGAGTTCGGAGGCCAGGGTGGTGGTGTGCCAGAGCCGGGTGGTGGCGAGCTTGGAGGCGGGTTGCAACAAGCGCTGAATGATCATGGCCAGGACCAGGTCGCGCTGACGGGAGGGCCGGGGATGGATGAGAGCCGGAAGCTTGAGGCGGCGAATGGTCTTGAGGATGGTCTCGACGTGACCGTGGGGGAGGGAGCGTTCGATGACGAAGAGCTCGTCGGGGTGAACGAGCGGGACGTTCTTGAGGACGAGGCGGAGACGCTCGACTTGGTCCCGAGGCCAGCTGGAGATGTTAGCGATAGTGCGTTTGCGGACGCGTTTGCCCTCTCGCCAGCCTTCTCGCAGGAGGATGGCGGGGCGGGAATTGCGGTTGGGGACAATGTCGACGTACATGGGAAATAGTATAGGACATATAGATTATGAAATCAATTACATAGGATATTACTTACATGGGAACACATATGCGCAGACTCGATGCCGTTTCTGTAATGAAATCAACCATTTAGCTCGATTTTAAGGGGAGATTCTTCCGGAACTTCGGTCTAGAAAAAGCACAAAAGGAGACGGGAGAAAGGAATCGAAGGGACGGCCGGAACCCTCGACATTGGGACTCAAGATGGGGATGACGCCCGATGGATGCCACCGGGGCACCGAAAAGGATAGACGAATGAGATCCGGCGGTTGAGAGGCTATGCTCGGCCCTTGTCCCCAGCGCCGAGCATTTCCGCCGTGCGTGCTACGAAGAGGTGTGAGGGGGTGAGGAGCGGCGTCCTGCCGCTCCTCACCGCAAAACTTAGCCCTTGAGCCTGTTGATGATCCTCACCACGAGAACAGTGGCGGCTCCAGCATACAGCGCCACGACGATTTGTCCGAGAATGGCATTCAGATGTGAGCCAATTCCCGCGATAACGTCCAACCCGCCCAACGCTCCCGAGCTCACGGCAGCACCGGAGGCGATGACAACGGCCAGCTCGCCAGTCGCATCTTCAGCATCGACCTCGGTTATGGCGTAGACGATACCCAGGACGACCAAGGCCAAGGCGAGTATGCCTCCCGTTTCCGGCTTGGCCACACCCTCGATGATTGCCACCAAGACGGTCAACGCAACGATGATTCTACCCATGGATGTTCCTCCCCCCAAAAGAAAGTTGTGGTGACACGCTACATCGGCTTCGTTTTCGCTGTGGATACGGAAGACAATGGCGCAAGGTTGGAAGGTTTATACCACGGCGGAATTGTAAAGAACAGCACCGAGCCAAAAAAAATCGCTAATGGGCATCATCAAGTTTGTAAAGTGAATAGTTTCTTAATTTTCCGGTTACAGCCGCTCCTAATTTCAGCGCTACCGCGCCGGAGCTTGGACCACGAGAGTCACCTCACGGCGCTTGTTGTGATACGCCAACCCGCCGCCGACGCTGGCTCCCACAACCGCGCCCAATCCCCCGGCCATTACCGTGCCGATCCCCTCATTGGGAAATTCCGCAAGACTTCCCCAAGTGCCTCCCATCAACAGGCCGGCCAAGGCTCCCCCCACGGCTGCAACGGCGAGGTTCCCTCCTCTGTTCTCTGTGAAGTTGATGGTGGAGATGGCGCCAGTCCGAATCCTGGTGCGAGTCCCCTTCTTGTCCTCCCTTGAGGAGTCTTTGACCTCCACCTCGATCTCGTCGGCATCCCCTTGCACAACCTTTCCTGAGAAATAGGTCGCGTCTGCCAGCATCAAGTCGATCTTCCGACCCGTCACCCAGCGGGCAACGTTGTTGGGAGCCACAGTGAATGTCCAGTCGTCGGGCACGGATAGGGTTTCCGGTTCCCGGCGGTAGACCATTTCTTCCTTTTTGGCGATTCCGGCATCCAGGAGAGCTCCTGGACCGGCTCCCCACAACGCACCCCAAATCGTCATTGGCAACGGATCCACGTCCTCTGTTGCGTCTGCCGCCACGCCCGTGGCCAGACCCAACGCTGCGCCGATGCCGAGACCAATGGCGGTACCGTCCCACGCCGAATCCTTCGGGACTCGTGCCACCGCCAGAACATCTTCCCGCGGCACGGAATGCGATTCCAGGAGGATCTCCTGAGGCGTCGCGTATCGAATGCTTTCCCGGCTCACTCGACCGTCCTTTCGATACACCGCGACTCGCGTGCCCCGTTTCAGCCGGTTCAACGCCTTCCACTCCTCAGGAGCCCCATCCCATTCCGGTTCAGGAGTGGTCGCTGCGGGTTCGGGAACACTCCAATGATCCAATCCGGATCGCATCGAACAACCGCCGGCCACCAGACATGAAGCCACAACAACCAGGATCGAATGCCATCGAAAACCCATGTTCACACCTCCTATCGAAGATCATCGATACGGAATGCGAGAAATGGGAAGAAAAGGGCTCAGGGGCAGTCGGCTGAGGCAATTCTGGAGCGGCGGGAGAGCGATCCGCCGATTACCCGAGTTGGGAAATGTCGCGGACGGCTCCCTGGGCGGCGCTGGTGGTCAGGGCGGCATAGGCGGCCAGGGCCTGGGATATGGGACGGTGGCGGTCGCGGGGACGGAAAGCCTCCTGACCCCGGGCTTCCACTTGGCGGCGCCGGCGCGCCAACTCCTCTTCCGAGACGGCCAATTCCAGCGTGCGTCCGGGTATGTCGATCCGGATGAGGTCTCCCTCCTCGACCAGGGCGATGGCTCCACCCTCGGCCGCCTCGGGAGAGACATGTCCGATGGACAGCCCGCTGGTCCCGCCGCTGAAGCGTCCATCCGTCAGCAGCGCGCACTTGGCGCCCAACTGCCGGGCCTTGATGTACGAGGTCGGATAGAGCATCTCCTGCATTCCCGGACCGCCTTTGGGCCCTTCGTACCGGATCACGACCACGTCGCCGGCCTGGACCCCTCCCCCCAGGATCCCGTCGCAGGCTTCCTCCTGGGACTCGAAGACACGGGCCGGCCCCTCGAATACCCAGATCGACTCGTCCACTCCCGCCGTCTTCACGATGCACCCGTCAAGGGCCAGATTGCCGTAGAGGACCGCCAGCCCTCCGTCCCGGGAGTAGGCGTGCTCGGCCGACCGGATACATCCTTCCCTCGAGTCCAGGTCGGACGCCTGGTAGTAGTTCTCCTGAGAAAACGCCTCCCGGGTGCGAACCCCTCCGGGAGCCGCCAGCGCGCGGCGGCGGGCGAAATTACACAAGGATCCGTTGCCGTCGCGCAGGTCGTTCTTGCGAATCATCCCTGCCATGTCGTCCCCGGAGACGGTCCCCACGCCGGCGTGAACCTTGCCGGCCCGCTGGAGCTCTCCCATGATGGTGGGGATCCCGCCGGCCCGGGCCACGTCCTCCAGGTGAAACTTGCCCGTGGCCGGCGCCACCTTGCAGATGCAGGGCACCTGCCGCGAGAGGCGGTCGATGTCGGCCATGGTGAAATCCACGCCCGCTTCCCGCGCCATGGCCAGGATGTGCAGCACCGTGTTGGTGGAGCCGCCCATGGCGATGTCCAGACTCATGGCGTTCTCGAAGGCGTCGAAGGTGGCGATGCTCCGGGGCAGCACCGATTCGTCCCCTTCCAGGTAATAGGCCCGGGCCATCCGGACGATGCGCTTGGCGGCCCGCTCGAAGAGCTGCCAGCGCAGCGCGTGGGTCGCCAGAATGGTCCCGTTGCCCGGCAGGGCCAAGCCGATGGCTTCGTTGAGGCAGTTCATGCTGTTGGCCGTGAACATGCCCGAGCAGGAACCGCAGGTGGGACAGGCCTCTTCCTCCATCTTCAGCACCTGGGCGTCGCTGATCCGGCTGTCTCCGGCCGCCACCATGGAGTCGACCAGATCCAGCTTGGCCGGTCCCGAAGCCAGCAGGGCCCGGCCAGCCTCCATGGGACCTCCCGAGACGAAAATCGTGGGCAGGTTCAGGCGCAGGGCACCCAAGAGCATTCCCGGAGTAATCTTGTCGCAGTTGGAGATACAGACCAGGGCGTCCGCCTTGTGGCCGTTCACCATGTACTCCACGCTGTCGGCGATCAGCTCGCGGCTGGGGAGGGAGTAGAGCATCCCGTCGTGCCCCATGGCGATGCCGTCATCCAGGGCGATGGTGTTGAACTCCACTCCGTAGCCGCCGCTGGCGTCGATGACCTGCTTGACCCTCTGTCCGATGGGATGCAGGTGAACGTGCCCGGGAACGAACTGGGCGAAGGAGTTGGCGATGGCGATGATGGGTTTCCTGAAGTCCTCCGTCTTCATGCCGGTGGCTCTCCAGAGAGCCCGGGCCCCGGCCATGCGCCGCCCCTGGGTGGTGATGCTGCTGCGGAATCCCCTCTGATGCATGACGTCCTCCTCCGCTAACGATACTGAGGGAACAAGTTAAGCCGCAAGGCGCAGGGGAGCGGCGATTTCCAATCGCCGACAGGAGCGGCGTCTGGAGCGGCGTCTGGAGCGGCGTCTGGAGCGGCGTCTGGAGCGGCGTCTGGAGCGGCGTCTTATAGGCGCCGACTGGGACCGGCGTCCTTCCGGGCGCCGAGCAGGGGGGGCAGAGGGGGACGGTAGTCCCCTCTACGATTTCTTATTTGGTCAAGCGAGGAGCAGGCGCCTGGAAAGACGCCCCTCCTGGGCGATTGGAAATCGCCCCTCCTAGCGTACAAACTGGAAAGAGTAGAGCCGGGCGTCGCGCATGACGAAACGGAGGCGGACCGGCTGTCCCGCCAGCGAACTCACATCCGGCCGGCCTCTCCAGCTCGCCGCGATCTTCAGATAGTTGCCATTGATCTCGTCGGCATCGGCCGCCTTGAAACCTTCCAACGGCCGTCCGGACTGGTCCTGGATCTCCACCTGTACGATGCCGCCGGCGCCGGTGTTCGCATTCAGTTGGAGGCTGTTTCCCTCGAAGACGAGCGGTTTCGTAGTCAGCTCCCCTCCCGTATAGGCGGCCTCAGCCATGATAAAGCCGTCGGTCCGCGCAATGGCCACCCCCCGCACCGGCTGCCCCGTCCGGGTCGGATCGTTGTGGACCTTCTGCCAACCGTCGAAGTAGATCTCCAGCCTCGGATCCGACGCCGAAGGCAGCGGACGTTTCACGAAGAGCATTCCGGCCCAGAAACTCCCCTGGGGACCCAGCCGAATGAAGGGCGTCCGGCCCGGGGACCGGTTCCAGTGGATCCCGTCCCGGCTGGTGGCTAATTGGATGTCGGCGCGTCCCGGGAACTGGCTCAGCGATCCGTCCTCCTTGATTTCGGCTTTCCAATGGCTGTAGACGGAGAGGAAGGCGACGTAGACCCGGCTCGTGTACTGGATGACGGGCAGGCTGTAGAAATCGACCCGGTTCGGAGCCACGGAATTGGCCTCGTCCACGTCGTCGGGGGCCAGGACGATCTCTTCCGGAGTCCAGTGAACGAAATCGTCCGACACCGATCGCCCCATGCGGAGGAGCCGGGCCCGCCAGCCCATTTTCCGCTCCCCGTAGACCCGGTGGTAGTAGTCCACCTGGCGCGGGTCGTCGAAGGTCTTGACCCGGCTGTAGGCCACGTATTTGCCGATGCGTCCGTCCCAGAAAGGTTCGAAGCCTCCATCCCCCGAGGTCCCCAACTTGCCCGTGATCCGCGTCCAGTGAATGCCGTCGGAGGACACGAACCCGTATTTCCCCTTTCCGTCCGGGAGCGGTTCCATTTCATCGTCCGGATCGGGTTCCCGGGGCGGAGTGAGCTTGTAGCTGGCCTTGAGCCGATCTCCCGGACCGGAGGCATTGGGGTCTACAAACACCGTGTTGACGCCGACGGAGGACACGGCGTAGGGGAAATCGTCGTTGGGAAACAGGATGTTGTTGTCGCGGGAGCCCTCCCACTCCACCAGACCCAGAGACGGCTTCCTCCAGTTGACGCCGTCGTCCGACTCCGCGTAGCGCAGGAGACTGCAGTGGAGTTTCTGGTTCCAATAGTCGCATTCGACGCCTGGCGCGCCGTAGTAAAGACGGTGGAGGGATCCGTCGCGAACCACGAAACCGGGTGCCGGAAGGGGCACTCTCCTACCGGTGGCGATGGCCTCGCCGGTCCGCATGGTGACGTTGCGCATGGAGGCGACGAGATGCCCGTCCCGTCCGTCTTCGGCCCAGGGTCCGGCGAAGAGTTGCTTCTCGCTGCCCACCACGACCGGCTCGTGCGGGGCCGGCGCTGCCAGGGTGCGCAGCAGGACAAACGCCGCGCCGGCCAGACCGCAGGCCGCTCGACGAAATCTCATCCTGGTTGAATTCCTTCCCCTTCGCGTTAACGGAAACGAATCGAATAGAGGTCGGCGTCCTTCATCTCGAATGCCAGGCGGACCTGCTTGCCGGACCAGGCGCCCAGGTCGCCGCCTCCATTCCAACGGACCACGCGCCCGGTCTCGTCCCCGTAGATTTCGGGACTTTCGTTCAGGCTCAGGCCCTGGACGGGTCGACCCAACTCATCCTGGAGACCGACCTTCACGTAGCCGACCGCCGACGTCGAGTAGTTGATGACCAGTTCCTTGCCGTCGAAGGTGAGGGGATGAGTCACGAAGCTGCCGCCCCCGAAGCCGGCATGGACCGACGCGAAGCCGTCCAGCCGCAGGGTGTGGCGCCGCAGCCGGCAGGTGGGCAGCTCGTAGTGCTCACCCAGATAGATGGAGACCTCGTCGGGACCGGTCTGGAGGATTCCCCAGGCCGTCATGTTGTTCCGGTGTCCCCAGTTCCCCTGGTCCAGGCCGGCACGGACGAAACCCTCCCGAAACGTCCGCTGAAAGCGATTTCCGTCACGGCTGCTGATGAGGACCGCGTCCGAAACCCCGCCGAAGAGAACGATGCGGTACCACTCCTCGAGCGCCTGACCCGCAACCTGGGCTCGCTTGCGGTTGCGTTCGAGCCGTTCCTCGTTGCCGGGCTCGTGCAGTTCCTTCCAATAGGTCTGAAACAGGGACTCATCCACTTCCTGGACGATTCGGGCGGGCATGAAGCGCTTGGGAAAACCGAGGTAGATGTGCGGCGCCCGGGGATAGGGCGTGATGGCGTTGGTGTAGAAATGCTCCAGGGGGGCGTCCTCATAGTCCAGGTACTTTCCCTCGGTCCAGTTGAGGAAATCGGTGGAGGTAGCCGTCTTGATGGCCCGCACACCCGAATACTTCCACGAGGAGCCCACCGGACGGATGAAATCCCGGTAGAAGGCGACATATTTTTTTCGTTCCGGGTCCCAGAACGCCAGGTTCTGGGAGTCGAAGGCGCCGTCGCTGATGACCGGCTCCTCTTGGACCTGTCTCCAGTTCACACCGTCGGCCGAAGCGAAGACCAGAAGCGGGCCACCGCCCAGCGCCTTGTAGCGTTGGTCGGCCGGAGCCTCGGGGTTGGAGTCCTTGAAAGGAGCGAAGTTGTGCGATCCCTTGCCCGTCCAGATGATGTTGTTGTCCGTGGAGCCGTTGTGGGAATGCAGACCGAGAGAAGGCCGCGTCCAGTGGACGCCGTCGCGGCTCTCGGCATAGCAATAGA
This sequence comes from Acidobacteriota bacterium, assembly GCA_022827025.1. Taxonomy (GTDB): domain Bacteria; phylum Acidobacteriota; class UBA6911; order RPQK01; family JAJDTT01; genus JAJDTT01. Next base: position 2,473 of record JAJDTT010000195.1, on the reverse strand, counting down.
CCTGCTTGGCATCTTCGGCCGTCCCGATCCCCCGGTAGTACATGCGGAACCGGTCGCCGTCCTGGAACACGGTCACGTAGGCCGAGTACCCGCCTTCCCAGGGCCGGTCGAATCGGATGGCCACTTCGGCCGGGCGCGGGCGGTGCATTGCGAGTTGCAGATTGTCCATGCGCGCGATCAGCCAGTCGTCGACGAAGATCTCCAGACGCGACCCGACGTTCCGGACGTCGCCGTGAGATTCTGCGGCTAAGGAAAGCGAGAGGGACCCCGCCAGCCAGATCGTCCCAAGTGTCCACAAACTCAACTTTCTCACGATCCCTCCTTTTCGGTTCGCGCCGATTAAATCACCTTGGGAGTCTGCGCGGCAAAAATAACACGCGTGAGCCGATTCCCCCGGCTTTGGCGCCGGTGGTATAAACGGGTCAATATAGTAAGGAGAAGCGAGCCCATGGAAGCCCTCGACTATTTGCATGACCTGGTTCCCATGAACACCACCAGCAGCCGTACCAATCTGCCGGCGGCCGACTATGTGGACGAGGCACTGAAACGTCTGGATTTCGAGACCGAGCGGATCGAATACGACGACGCCAACGGAGTCCGCAAAGCCAGCATCGTGGGGAAGCGGGGAGAGGGCCAGGGCGGCATGGCCTACTTCGGCCACACCGACACGGTCCCTGCCGACACCTGGTTCACCGACGATCACGGACCTTTCGAGCCGACCATCAAGGGAGACCGTCTCTTCGGGCGCGGCTCCTGCGACATGAAGGGGTCCATCTCCTGCATGCTGGCGGCCGCGGGCCGGTTGTCGGGCGCCCGCTTCCGGGAGCCCCTCTACATCACCCTGACTTCGGACGAAGAGATCGGCTACGGAGGCGCGGCCGCCGTGGCCCGCGAATCCCGATTCTTCCGCGAGATGGTGGCCGGAGGAACCCGGGGCGTCATCGGCGAGCCCACCATGCTGGAAGTGGTCTATGCCCACAAGGGCACCTACGGGTTCATCGCCACCTCGCACGGACAGGCGGCCCATTCCAGCAGTCGCGAGGGCCTCAACGCCAACTTGGCCATGATTCCCTTCCTCTCGGAAATGAAGCGCATCCACGACGAGACGGAGGCCGCCCCCGAGTGGCAGAACGACGAATTCGATCCGCCGGGAATCAGTTGGAACATCGGAATCAATGACCACACCCGGGTGGTGAACATGAAGGCCGCACAGAGCGTCTGCACCGTCTACTTCCGTCCCATGGCCGGCATGGACGCCGACGGCCTGATGCGGCGGGCGCAGGAGAAAGCCGAGAAGTGCGGAATCGAGTTCAACCCGCTCTGGACGGGCAAGCCCATCTACATGGACCCCGGCTCGGACTTCGTCCGGGAAGCGCTGGACCTGACGGGACGACGGGTCCCCCGGACCGTCGCCTTCGGCACCGACGGCGCCATGCTGACGGAGTTGGAGCGGCTGGTGGTGCTGGGACCCGGGGACATCGCCCAAGCCCACACCCACGACGAGTGGATCCTTTTGGACCAGATCGAGAAGGGCACCCAACTCTTCACACGGATGATCCGCCAATGGTGCGGAGTCGCCGCTTGAGGCGAACCGATTCCGGAGGACATTTTCATGACGAGCACCAGAACCATGACCAGCACCAAGACTGAACTGCTGACCCAGGACCGGGCCCACCTGATCCATCCCCTCCACGACCGCAACCTCCAGGAGCGGGGGCACGTCTGGGTCAAGGGGGAGGGCGCCGTCCTGACGGACGCCGACGGACGGGAATACATCGACGGTCTGGCCGGCCTCTGGAACGTGGTGGCCGGCCACGGGCGGCGGGAGCTGGCCCGGGCCGCCTCCGGACAGATGGAGCAACTGGGTTACTGTTCCGGTTACGCCGGAAGCTCCAACCCGCCGGCCATCCGGCTGGCCCAACGGATCTCCGATATCACCTACCCGGGCATCTCCAGGTTCTTCTTCACCTCGGGCGGCGGCGAGTCCACCGAGAGCTGCGTCAAGACGGCCCGCTACTACTGGAAGCTCCTGGGATATCCGCACAAGACCAAGGTGATCTCCCGGCAGTGGGGGTACCACGGGGTCACGCTGGCCGCCATGAGCGCCACCGGGATCACCGCCTACTGGCCCATGTTCGAGCCCCGGGTTCCCGGCTTCATTCACGTTCCGTCCCCCTACCCCTACCGCTACGAGGCTCCGGCCGGGGCCGATCCCGCCGTGGCCGCGGCCGACGAGCTGGAGCAGGCCATCCTGCGGGAGGGTGCCGACACGGTGGCCATGTTCCTGGCCGAACCGGTCCAGGGAGCCGGCGGCGTCATCGTGCCGCCCGATGGCTATTTCCAGCGCATCCGGGAAATCTGCGATCAGTACGACGTGCTCCTGGTCTCCGACGAGGTCATCACCGGCTTCGGGCGGACCGGGCGCATGTTCGGCCTGGAGCACTGGGACATCGAGCCGGACATGATCCAGTAT
>JAJDTT010000054.1 GCA_022827025.1 Acidobacteriota bacterium | reverse complement strand
GATGGGGACACGCCCGGCCACGATCCCGGTGACGCGGCGGACGATCCTGGCGCGCTCTTCGGCGGTGAGGCAGGCGACCTCGCTGGCCACCGCCGGAACCATGAAACCGTTCACCCCTCCGGCGATGGCGTCCTCCACCAGGTTGTCCAGGGAGGCCTGGTCCACGGCGCCCCGGGAATCGAAGGGGGTCTGGATGACGGAGATGATGCCCCGTTGAAGCGGCGGCGGGCCGGGTCGGGAACTCATTTCCGGTTCCTCGCTCTCCATCTTGCCCCTACACCCGCGCCGTCTTGGGATTCAGGATGTTGGGATCGTCGTCGATGGCGTAATTCTGAGCCGAGGTCCGGGGAGTGCCGGAAAGTGGTTCCCCTTCGATTTCGAAACCGGCGTCCCGGATCATGCGGTAGACGGGCTGTTTGGGGTCGCCGCGGGTAGCCAGGTAACCGTCCACGAAGAGGGAGTTCGCCGGATAGAGGGAAAGGACCTGCAGATGGCGGAGATGGCCTTCCCGGCCGGCCGCGACCCGGATCTCCGCCCGGGGATTGATGAACCGGAAGGCGCAGAGAATCCGGAGGCAGCGGCGCGGCGAGAGTTGATCGAAGTCGTAGACCGGGTTGCCCTCGATGGGGATCAGGAAGTTGACCGGGATGGAGGGGACCTCCAGCGAACGGAGCTCGTACGCCACGTCCAGGATGTCCTCGTCCGTCTCGCCCATTCCGGTGATCATGCCGCTGCAGCTCTCCAGGCCGGCTCGACTGGCCGCTTCCAGGGTGGCGATCCGGTCCTGGTAGGTGTGGGTGCCCACGATGCTGCCGGTGTGGCGGCGGCTGGTGTTCAGATTGTGGTTGAGCCGGTCCAGGCCGGCCTGTTTGAACAGGCTCGCCTTCTTGAAGTCCACCAGGCCCGCCGAGAGACAGGTCCGGATCCCCACCTCCCGGTCGATGCGGCGGATGATCCGGGCCAGCTTGGCCGCCTCCTGGGGAGTCGGTCCGCGCCCGCTGGCCACCATACAGTACCGGTAGACCCCTTGTTCCTTGGCCTCCCGGGCCTCCTGGACGATGGATTCCTCGTCCTTCGTGGCGTACTTGCGCAACGGGGTCTGCGAGATCTTGGACTGGGCGCAGTAGCCGCAGTCCTCGGGGCAGAGGCCGTTCTTGATGTTGTTGATCTGGTGGACCTTCACTTTGCGCCCGAAGCGGGCCATCCGCACGTCGCCGGCGGCCGCCACCAGGCGGAGGATGTCGACGGCGGGATCGGTCAGGACCTCCATCGCGTCTTCCCGGGGGAAGAGCTCTCCGCTCAGGGAGATCCTGGCCCAGCGTTCGTATCGATTCTCCATCTTCCGACCCACGGTTGTCCGGCCCAGTTTACTACGGCGACGGGATGCCCCGCCTCCGGGGATCCGGAATCTCCGTGAGTCACTCATGATATCCTCCGAACGCAAAGTTTCCCATGCCCGCGCGGTTCCCCGGCCCAGCCGGTCTCAACTTGGATTGTAGTGAGCTTGTGGAGGAGGGCAAGGATGCTCTCTGACGTGTGGACGGTGATGCGGACGGAGTGGGGGGAGTGCTTGTCTCCCAGTGTTCGTTTGCGGAGTTTCGGAGTGATCATGACGGCGCCATTGGCGGGGGTGGTGACGGCGCTGCCGTGGGGTCTGGACTGGTACTCGTCCGGGCGCTGGGAGGAGGTTTTCGTCACGTCCACGGCGAGCATCGCCTGGCTCGCTACCGTTGGATTCGCCCTCCGCGACCGTAACCGGTCCAACCTGGAGGCTCAACTCGTGAGCGGCCTGTCCCGGGACGCGATCCTCTTCGGCAGGATCGGCGCCGGAGTCGGTTTCGGATGGGCCTTCTGGCTGCTGATGGCCGCGGTCTCAATGCTGACCCTGAACCTGATGCGCCCGGACGGTCCCTGGGCCCTGCCTGCGCTCCACGCCATGCTCGCCGTCGTCGCGCTGCAATTCCTGATATCGATCTCCGCAGGAACCGGCGCCACCCTGATCACTCTGGGCGCAGCGACCGTCGGTCAGGTCTACAAGTTGGCATTCGGCGTCCTTGGGGGATTGGCAGTTGCCACCTTCGCCGTCGTCTGGTTCCGGGGAGACTGGAACACCGTCTGGGTCCGGGAGTTGCAACGATTTTCGGTGCCCATGCGGTTCGCATTGGCTTTCCTGGTCGCTTTCGCGATATTGGATTTCGCGTTGATCCTTTACGGACGGGCGCGGTTCAAGGGGATGAGCCTGGTCCAGAATTGATCCCAGAGAGCAAAGTCGTCCGCTGGCGCGGGGGACCCATCGGACACCGCGACGCCTATTCGACAGACTGCTACACTTGACCGTCGTCTCGGAAAGAGAACTTCCATGCAGAAGAAAAACGTTCTCCTGATCGGTGGCGGAAACATGGGAGCGGCTCTGCTCCGGGGAATCATCCGGTCCGGACTGGCGCCGGCCCGCAGGATCACGGTGATCGACATCCTGCCCGGCCTGCTGGAGACGCTCCGGTCACGCCACGGCGTGAATGTCGACTTCGACCCGGGTCCCCATGTCGCGGGAGCCGACGTCATCCTGCTCGCGGTCAAGCCCCAGATTCTTCCCAAGGTGGTCGCGAGCATTCGCGGTTCCGTGCGCGGCGGTCAACTCGTCATCTCCATCCTGGCCGGGGTCGAGAGCTCCCGCATACGGGACCTTCTGGGGAAGAACAACCCGGTCATCCGGGTCATGCCCAACATCGCGGCCACCGTGGATGCCGCGGCCAGCGCCATCGCCGGTTGCGATCCGGCGACCGAAGAGCACTACCAGGTGGCCGAGGCCCTCTTCGGGGCGGTGGGGGAAGTGGTCCGGGTGGAGGAGAAGCTCCTGGATGCCGTCACGGGGCTCAGCGGCAGCGGTCCGGCCTACGTCTACACCGTCATCGAGGCCCTCTGCGACGGCGGGGTCCACATGGGTCTCCCCCGGGACGTGGCCATGAAGCTGGCCGCCCAGACCGTTCTGGGAGCGGCCAGGCAGGTGCAGGAAAGCGGCGAGCATCCGGCGGTGCTGAGGGACCGGGTGACGACGCCGGGCGGCACCACCGCGGCGGCATTGAGGGAGCTGGAAGACCGGGCCCTGCGGGCCGCGCTCATGAGCGCGGTGGCGGCGGCGACGGCCCGGTCGAAAGAGTTGAACCGGAATTCTGCGGAATCGTGAACGACGCGGGTTCTGGTGGGCGGTGGCAGGTTCGAACTGCCGGCCTCCTCCTTGTAAGGGAGGTGCTCTCCCAGCTGAGCTAACCGCCCACAACAGGGTCCAGCCGGTCTCCGGCGGACCCTTTTCCATTCTGGCGGACTCAGACCGTTTCGGGGACCACGAAGGGCGCCCGGTAATCGCGCGTCAGCATTGCGCTGGCCTCGTTGTCGCCCTGGACCGTCTCGGTTTCGGGATCGAAATCCAGCGTCCGGCCGGCGCGGTAGGCCATGTTCGCCAGGTGGCAGAGCGCCGAAGAGAGGTGGCCCTCTTCGATCTCGGCGTTGAGATCCTCCGTCCGGCGGGAGCGGACGGCCTCGATGAAGTTGGCGAAGTTGTTGCCCCCTTCCATGCGGGTCGGTCCCGGCTCCCGTTTCCGACCCAGGTAGGTCCGGTAGCCCTTGCCTCCCTGCATGACCATGTATCCCTCGGAGCCGAAAAAGAGGACCCCCACCTCGTTGGACTCCCCCTTGCCGAGACCGGCTTCATGGTTGGTGATCCAGTGGCGCACCTCGAAGACCAGTTGTTTCTTCTGGTCCGGGTACTCGAAGGTGGCCAACTGGCAGTTTGGCGTCTCCTGGTCGTCGTCGAACATGTAGTGGCCGCCGGATGACTGGACCCGGGTGGGCAAGCCCACGCCCAGCCCCCAGCGCGCCATGTCCATCTCGTGCACGCCCTGGTTCCCGATGTCTCCGTTGCCGTAGTCCCAGTGCCAGTGCCAGTTGTAGTGAAACCGGTTGCGGCTGTAGGGACGCTGGGGCGCGGGACCCAGCCACAGGTCGTAGTGGACGCCGTCGGGAGCCGGCTCTTCCGGGGTGCGGCCGATGGTGTTCCTCCACTTGTAGCAGAGTCCCTTGGCCATGTAGACGTCCCCGATCGCGCCTTCCCGGAGCTTCCGAACGCCCTCGCGAACGCCGGCGCTGGACCGGGACTGGGTGCCGTGCTGGACGATCCGGCCGTAACGGCGGGCCGCTTCCACCAGCTTCCGGCCTTCCCAGACGTTGTGGGAGCAGGGCTTCTCCACGTACGCGTCCTTGCCCGCCTGGCAGGCCCAGATCCCGCCCAGGGCGTGCCAGTGGTTGGGCGTGGCGAATCCCACCACGTCGATGTCCTTGGCCTCCAGCAAACGGCGCATGTCGGTGTAGGTCCGGGCCTTGCGCCCCGTCAGCTTCTCCAGGTCGGAGTTGCGCTCGGCCATGATGTTCTCGTCGACGTCGCACAACGCCGCGACTTCCACCTTCGGCAATCCGGCGAAACCCTTGATGTGGGACCTGCCCCGGCCTCGGAGTCCCACCACTCCCGCCCGGATGGTGTCGTTGGCGTCGGCCCGGGACAACAGGCCGGCGGCGGAACCGGTGCCCACGGCGGCCGTAGCCACCACACCGGCGGAACTCTTCAGGAAACTCCTTCGCTCGATCGGCTTCACCATTGTCGTATCCTCCCGTTGAATCGTGTCGAAAGACCTTGGCCCCAGGCTACTCTTTCCGCCGCCTGCATTCCAGCCGGGCGGCGCCGTTTCATTATCATTTGCTCAAGTCGACACAGACCAGCGCCTTCTCGTTTCGGGCATGGAGGCGGGCTCCGGCCAGGGCCGGATAGGCGCGCACCGTGCCCTCCAGGACCTTGGCGCGCGAGATCACCCGGAAACCCTCGGGATCGGCCGCGGCCAGAATCAATTCTCCCCGCTCGGTCAGGATCAACAGCCGGTCTCCGGCCAGGGTGACGGTCCCGGCGCCGAGGCCGTCCCGGTTCCACTCGACCCTTCCGGTGCGCCACTCGACGCAGCGCAGGCTGGGACCGTATTCCTGGCGGCCGTGAAAACCGTAGAGATAGCCGTCCCGGTAGACGCTGGTGGCGTAGTGGTTGCTGAGGGCGTCGTTGGAAGTCCAGATCTTCTCGGGCGGCTCTCCGGCGGCATCCAGGAGCAGGGCGCCGGTGCTGTAGCTGGCGGACACGAAGATCTGGTCGCCGACGATGAGGGGAGTGGCCGCGTTGACCGAAGCCCGGCTTCGCGACCGCCAGCGCACTCGGAAGCCGATTTTCCCATTGGCCGGGTCGATGGAGACCACGCCGTTCCGGGTGAAGGAGACGATCCGCGGCTTGCCCCCGATGGAGGCGTGCACGGGCGAAGCGTAGCCCGCCTCGTCGTCGGTGGCCTTCCAGAGGGTCCGTCCCGTGTCGGCGTCGAAAGCCACGACACCGGCGCCTTTGGCGCCCACATGGACGTAGACGGCCCCGTCCCGGACCAGCGGGGAACAGGCGGCGCCGAAGAAGCCCTTGCGCGGTCGGAATTGGGAGCGGGTGTCCACCTGCCAGATCCGGCGGCCCGAACCCAGTCCCAGGCATTGGAGGATTCCCTGAGCGCCGAAGGTGTAGACTCGGTCGCCGGCCGCCGCCGGACTGGCCCGGGGCCCCTCGTCGAAGCCGAAATCGTCCCGGTAGTCGGTGGGGTAGGAGAAGCTCCACAACTCCCGGCCGTCGTCCGCTCCCAGGGCGTCCACCACGTCCCGGTCGTCCACCCGGTGAAAGAGGATCAGGGTGCCGCCCGCCACGATGGGGTTGGCGAACCCTTCTCCGACGTCCCGCTTCCAGAGCACGCGTGGTCCCGGCGGGGGCCACTGAGGGGCCAGGTCCTCCCCGGCGTAGACGCCGTCCCGGGTCGGTCCCAGAAACTGGGGCCAGTCGCCGGCCCGCAGCCCGCTGAGGCAGAACGCCAACATGAAAACGAGGCCGATTCCCGGGAGGAACGGCAATCCATTGCGCCGGAGGTGCGGAGTTTCGGACATTTCAGGTTGACTCACTCAGTTCTTCCGCCTGCCGGATCATCTCCTCTGTCATTGAAAGGCCGGTGTTCCAGAAATCGGGGTCCGCCAGGTCCACGCCCATGCGGCGAATCATGACGTGGGGCCAATCCGAACCTCCGGCCTCCAGCAGACGCAGATACTCCTCGGCGAATCCGTCCGCGCCCTGCTTGTAGCGGCCGTACAGGGCCAGGACCAGCAGCTTGCCGAAGGCGTAGGCGTAAACGTAGCCGGGAGTGTGGATGAAATGGGGGATGTAGCTCCACCAGGTGCGGTAGTGCTCTCCCAGGCGGACGCTTCCCTGGAACATCTCCTCCTGGGTTTCCATCCAGAGTTGATTGAAGCGGTCCACCGACAGCTCTCCCTCGTCCCGCCGCGCGTTGTGCGTCCGTTCCTCGAAGCGGTGCAGGGCGATCTGCCGGAAGACGGTCGCCATCGTATCGTCGATGTTGCCCACCAGGATGGACAACCGGACCCCCGGCTCCGTCTCCTTCCGGAGCAGGTGATCGAAGACCAGCATCTCCCCGAAGACGGAGGCCGTCTCCGAAGTGGTCAGGGGGGGACGGGATTGCAGGTAGCCCTGGGTTCGGGAGAGGTACTGGTGGACCCCGTGCCCCAGTTCGTGGGCCAGGACCTGGACGTCCCGAATGTTGCCCGTGTAGTTCATCATGATGTAGGGGTGAACCGGGGGGACGGTCTGGTGGCTGAAGGCTCCCCCCGATTTTCCCGGATTGGGAGGAGCGTCGATCCAGCGTTCGTCGAAGAAACGGGCGGCGATGGATTCCATGGACGGGTGGAACGCAACGTACGCCTCCAGAACGGTGCGCCGGGCAGAATCCCAGGAATACCGGCCGGGAGCGGCGCCGACGGGGGCGTAGCGGTCATAGTCCCAGGAACGGTCCAGCTTCAAAAGGCGCTGCTTGAGCCGGTAGTGGCGGGCCGCCAGGTCATAACGCTCGGTCACCGCCTGCACCAGGACCTCGACGGCTTCGTCGCTGATCTCGTTGTCCAGATTCCGGCTGGCCAGCCAGTGGGGATATTTCCTGAGCCGGTCGTCGGAGGCCTTGTCGGCCAGCATGGTGTTGGAGATGAAGGCCATCTCGCTGACCCGTTGCTCCAAGCCCCGGCTGAAGGCCAGCGCCGATTCCCGCCTCACCTCCCGGTCCGGGTCATAGAGGCGGGAGAGCAGTTCCTCGCGGGTCATCTCGCGATCCCCGCAGGTGTAGCGGGCGGCCCCGTGCATCTGGTCGAAGAGTCGGTTCCATGCAGCTCGGCCCGTGACCCGTTTTTCCGCCAGAATCTTCTCTTCCGGCTCACTCAGGACGTGGGGCGCCCGCAGCCGCTCCACCTCCAGGTAGTGCCGGAAGGGTTGCAGCTCCGAGCTGGCAAGCAATTCTGACGCCCGAGTTTCGTCCAGCTCCAGCCACTCCAGCTCGAAGAAGAGGATCTTCCGAACCAGTTGCGTGGAAGCCTCTCTTGTCTTCTGTAGAAGGGCGCCGCGGGTGGGATCCTGAGTCTTGGTGCACCACCACAGGTAGGCATAGGAGCCGGCCCGTCCCAGGCCGACCTGCAGCGCTTCGAACTCGCGGACGGCCTGAGCCAACTCACGACCGTCGAGACGGCCCACCTTCCCCCGGTAACGTTTTTCGAAACCGGCGGCCTCGTCCCGAGTCCGTTCCAGATCCCTTTCCAGGGCGTCCGGCCCGGGATAGAGGGCGTCCAAGTCCCAATGCACTTCTTCGGCGCCGGTGGCGCCGTTGGCGTCTCCGTTCGAATCCTCCGGGCCAAGCACCGGGGGCCGTTCCGCATGCATCGCCATAGCTTAGCAGCCCGTGGTCGACCGTGGCGGAGGCTGCCTCCACGTGGCGCCGAGTCTCAAGAACGGGCTGCTATACTTCGACGGCCACAGCGGATCTGAATCGGATGAAACAGGTGGAGGAACCGACATGATGACTTGGGCCGGAAATCAGAGGCGGACGATCGTACTCGGGCTGCTGGGCCTGGCGCTGTGCACGACCGTTCTGGCGCAGGGATTCGACCATATCAAGCGGCAGGCTCCGGTCCGGGAGGTGGGGCCCGAGCGCCAGCTCTTCCTCGACGACTGGCTCATCGACCGGATCGAGAACGTGGCCCGTTGGGTCCACGTCGCCCGTAAGGCGCCGGAAAACCCCATCTTCAAGGCGGAACGGCCTTGGGAGGGCAACCGGATCCTGTATTCCAACGTGATTTACGACGAAAAGGAACGTCTCTACAAGCTCTGGTACAACGTCCGGCCCGAAACCACCAACTACCTCTGCTTCGCCACCTCCGGGGACGGGATTCGATTCCGGCGTCCCGACCTGGGGCTCCGGGAGTTCCAGGGGAGCCGCAAGAACAACCTGCTGGTCATACCCGAGGACATCACTGAGATCCGGGTCTTCTATGACGGCCACGACCCGGAGCGTCCGTACAAGATGGCCTACATGAAGTACGACACCTTCGGCATCGGGGTGGGCTGGTCTTCCGACGGGCATCGCTGGACGTCGCACCCGTACCCGGTGATCGTGCCCACCGGCGACGGACTGTCGACCCCCTTCTGGGACCAGCGCCGCGAGCGCTACGTCTACTATCACCGTCCCAACGGTCGCCATGTCCTGCGCTGGGCCAAGGTGCGGACTCCGGAAGCCTACCCCACGCGGAGGATCGGCCTGGCGGAGAGCTTCAATTTCACCCTCTGGACGGACCTCAAGGAAGTGGTGGTCCCCGACGAGCGGGACGGCGCCGGCACCGAGTTCTACTACATGCCCGTCTTTCCGTACGAGAGCGGATACGTGGGCATGCTGATCGTCTATCACGAGTACACGGGGGACCCCGAATTCATGGACGGGTTCAACCACACGCTGGACGCCCAGCTCGCCTTCAGCCGGGACGGAAAGAAGTGGACGCGCGTGGGCGACCGGCACATCTTCCTGAAGGGGACCCCCGGGACCTGGGAGGACAAGCGGGTCTATCCCGAATGTGTCGTCGTGAGGGAGGACGAGATCCGAGTCTATTACAGAGGTTCGAGCGTCCCGCATCGCAACCTCTTCGCACTGGTCGGAACCGAATACAAGGGCCGCACCCTGGAAGGGGACGCCCTGGGCCTGGCCCGGCTGCGGCCGGATGGATTCGTCTCGGTCCGCGCCGGTGACGAAGAAGGCCTCATGACCACCTGGCCCCTCCGCTTCCAGGGAGGCGAGCTGCGGGTGAACGCCGATGCCGCCGGAGGATCCCTGCGGGTGGAGGCGCTCACTCAGTTCGGCAAGCCGATTGCCGGTTTCGAGCGGGAGGCGTGCCGGCCCATCGAAGGGAACGGTACGGGCCAGGAGGTCCGGTGGGAAAGCGGGCGCAGCCTGCAGGAACTGGACCAGCCGGTGCGGCTCCGTTTCATTCTGAAGAACGCGGACCTCTACTCCTTCCAGATCCGCTGACGCGAGCGTTCCCGCCCAGGGCGCCGGCGTAGGCCCGAAAGGTGGCCCCGTCGAAGAGGACGAAGCGGACCAACTCGGGAGCCCTGCGTTCCTCCAGAAACTCGACGACGGTGGAAACGGCGGTCCGGGTGGCCCTGGACACGGGGTAGCCGAAGGCTCCCGTGGAGAGGGAAGGGAAGGCGATGCTCCGGCACTCGTGGGCCACGGCCTCGTCCAGGCAACAGCGGTAGGCGGAGGCCAGCAGAGCGGGCTCACCTCTGGTCCCACCGTTCCAGACCGGCCCCACGGCGTGGATGACGAAACGGCTCGGGAGATCTCCAGCGCCGGTGACGACGCCCTGACCCGTGGGGCAGCCCTCGGGATAACGGCGCCGGGTCTCTTCCACGATGGCCGGACCGCCACTCCGGTGTATGGCGGCGTCCACCCCTCCCCCAGGGTTCAGCCACTTGTTGGCGGCGTTGACGATGGCGTCCACCCGCTGGAGCGTGATGTCCCCCTGGACCAATTCCAGGACACTACCCTCCAGTCGGCATCGCATCGGCCAGTCTCCGTCTTCGATTGATCGTCGAATGCCGTGACGGCTTCGGCCCAGGGTTGTCAGGACAGGGCGTCGAGTTCCTTCCGGATCTCGGTAAAGTGTTCCCACTCCTCTTCGGCGAACTTCAGGAAGATCTCCTTGCCCTGGGTGTCCTCGAACTTTTCGGCATAGTCGTGGAAGAAGTCGTACGCGTCCTTCTCCATCTTCATGGCGATCTGCAAGGCCTCGGCCGCAGTCAGATTTTCCTTGAGCCGGGCCTTGATCTGGTCCTTGCCGGGGAAGATCTGTTTCAGGGAATCGAAGTCGAAATCCAGGAAGACCGGTGCGTTCAGCACCCGCTCATCATCGGCGACCAGACGATCCCATTGCGTCTGAAGCTGCTTCAGATGACCTTCCTCGTCCTCCAGCATTCTGAGAAACGTGGACTTGGTCGAGTCATGGGTCACCAATTCGGAAGCGGTGCTGTAGAAGTTGACGCCCCGCTTTTCCGTTGCTATGGCGATCTTCAAGGCATCCCGGGCAAAGACCCGATCGGAACTCACCGGTTCCGGGTGGGTCTCGATCCGGTTCTGGCAATCTTCACAGATTCCGTAGATCTGCACCTGCTGCTCGACCGGATTGAAGCCATAGTTGGACACGATGCGGGATTGGACCTGCTCCAGTTCGGGACTCAGGAACTCGATGGTGCTTTGGCATTTGATGCAGACCATGTGGTGGTGATGGGGCCGCTTGTACTGGGGCTCGAAGCGGGTCCGCCCGTCGTGCAGGTCCACTTCACGGGCCAACCCGCAGTCGGTCAGGGCCTTGAGCGTGCGGAAGACCGTCGCCGCGCCGATTCGCCGATCGCTCTCCTTGACCAGTTCATGAAGCTCATCTATGCTCACGTGGCCGCTGGTCTGGAGGAAGCTCTGCACCACCTTCCGGCGTTGGTGGGTCATGCGTAGACCCCGTTCTTTCAGGTATTTGGAGAAGATCTCCATCTCTTCCGAAGTTTCTCTGACGGCTCTCATGAGTGGAACTCATTCTCGGAAATCCGGCACTCGTTTTCAAGTTTCATTCGGACCGTCGCCAATACTCCATTGATACAGGTGTGAAAGATGCAGCTTAGTGTTCCTCGAGTCGATTCCTTCGTGGATGGGGTTCGGGCGCCCTCGAACTCGCCTCGCTACGGAGAGTTGCGAAACCCGGGGACCGGAGATCTCCTGGCCCATGTCCCCTTTGCGACCAGGGCGGAAGTCGACGAAGTGGTCGCTTCGTCCGCCGCCGCGTTTCCCGGCTGGCGCGACACACCCGTGGTGGAGCGCTGCCGGATCCTGTTCCGGTACAAGCAGCTCCTGGAAGAAAACCTGGAGGAGTTGGCCGATTGGATCTCGCGGGAGAACGGGAAGATCCCGGAGGAAGCGCAGGGGTCGGTTCGGCGAGGCATCGAGGTGGTGGAGTTCGCCTGCGGCATGTCCACCCTGATCCAGGGTTCGACGGTGGAAAACGTCTCCCGGGGTCTGGATTGCGCCAGTTTCCGGCAGCCGCTCGGCGTGTGTGCCGGTATCACCCCCTTCAACTTTCCCGCCATGGTGCCCATGTGGCTCTATCCCGTCGCCATCGCCTGCGGCAACGCGTTCGTCCTGAAGCCGTCCGAGAAGGTGCCCGGCGCCGCGCTGCGCCTGGCGGAGTTGTTTGCGGAGGCGGGACTTCCGCCCGGCGTCTTCAACGTCGTCCAGGGGGACCGGGAAGCGGTGGAGGCGTTGGTGGAGAACGTGTCCGTCCGCGCCGTTTCCTTCGTCGGTTCGGCCCCCGTGGCCCGTTATGTCTACGAGGCGGCCAGCATGGCCGGAAAGCGGGTTCAGGCCTTGGCCGGCGCCAAGAATCACCTGGTGGCCATGCCGGACTGCAACCTGGACAAGACGGCCGACGCCATCATCGGTTCCGCGTTCGGATCTGCGGGAGAACGGTGCATGGCCATCAGCGCGGTGGTGACGGTGGGAGAGGTTCACGAACCTCTGATGGAGAAGGTCAAGGACCGCGCGGAAGCGTTGCAGTTGGGTGCAGCCGCAGACGGCGGTAGCGACCTGGGCCCGTTGATCTCCGGTCCTCACCGGGAGCGGGTGCTGGAATACATTGAGACGGGGCTGGATGAAGGAGCCCGGCTCGCTCTGGACGGCCGCTGTCACAGTGGAGTGGACGACCTGTCCGGGTATTTTCTGGGTCCCAGCATCTTCGACGGGGTCTCGCCGAAGATGAAGATCTACCAGGACGAGATCTTCGGACCCGTTCTCTGCGTCATCCAGGCGGAGGACCTGGATGAGGCGATCGAGGTGGTCAACGCCAACCGGTTCGGCAACGGAACCGCCATATTCACCGAGAGCGGGTGGGCGGCCCGGGAGTACCAGAACCGGGTTCAGGTGGGGATGGTGGGAATCAACGTGGGCGTTCCCGTGCCCCTGGCCTTTTTCTCCTTCTCCGGATGGAGAGGTTCCTTTTTCGGCGACCTGCATGCCCATGGCCGGGACGGAGTGAATTTCTACACCGAGCAGAAGGTGGTCAGCTCCCGCTGGTTCGGGAGTGATTGACGACGCCGTCGCGGCCGCCGGTTGGAGAAGGTCCCGGAATGCTGTCGTCCGCGCCCTGGATCGACAGTCCGCACGATCTTGAATTTTCCCGCCGCGATCCGGTGAGAAATCCGGGTCAGAACAGCATCCGAAAGCCGATCTGCATCTGGAAGGGCGGTCCCGGGATGTTCCCCGTCAGATACCCGCCGTCCTCGCCCCGGGTCCGGGCGAAGTTGGGATTCGACGGCCGTCCGTCCAGGCCGCAGGACAGGTCGCGCGAGCTGGCGCAGTAGTTGGCGACGGTGGAGAAACCCTGGTCGAGCGTGACGTTGTCGAGGCTGAAGAGGTTGAAGAATTCCAGCGAAACCAGCGCCTGCCGGGTCCCGCCGAGCGGGAAACGCTTTTGCACGCGCAGGTTGGTGTCGGCGACCGGATTGTCGCGGAACGCATTCCTGGTGATGGGCACTCCGGGTGCGCTGTAGGGACGGTCGGCGCCGCCCCGGTCTTCATTCGAATCGGTGCCCATGCGGGCATCGAACGGGGCGCCCGAGGAAAGCCGCATCCCGGCCGAGACGTCGACGGCCCCGGGCAGCATGACCAGGCCGTTAAGATGGAACTGGTGCCGCCGGTCGAGCGCGCTCGGCCCGTACTCGGAGGTCAGGTCGTACGCGTTCTCGTAGGAGACCCCGACAGCCGATCGCTCGTTGTCGTCGTTGGACTCGTTGGTCGACAGCACGTAGTAGGCGTGGAGTTGCCCCCAGGGGCGACGGACCTGCGAGCTGACGGTCAGAGCGCGGTAGAGCGCCGACGCGGTCGACTCGCGGACCGTGACGCTGTCGAGCCCCGGAACCGGTCGCGCCGTCCCGCTCCGCAGGCCGAAGAACGGCCGTTGCGCCGGATCGTCGCCCCGCACGGCCGGCGGCGGCACATTCAGGTCCCGGTTGCGCTCCAGGTGGACCGTGTCGACGACGAGCACGTCGGCCCCCAGCGACCAGCCGGAGCCGATCTCGTGCTGTACGCCGGCGCCGGCCTGCCGCGCCATGGGGTTCCTGAAGTCGCGGTCCATCAGGGTGACGCGAGCCCCGGCGAACGGGTTGTTCTCGATCCCGAGCGCGGCCGCGATGGCCGTCATCTGTTCCGGGGTGAGCGTCGGCAGGTCGTCGAGGGTCCGATCGTTGAGGTCGATCCCGATCAGCCGCATCTGCTCGTACAGCGTGTCGTGCGGATTTCCCGGCGGGACGCCAAACGGCAGGGACACGGTCACGTCGCCGGGCGGCACCCGGAAGTTGCTCACCGGACCGGCCAGGAGCAGGAGCGGGGTCCGCGCGTAGTAGATGCCGGTGAACCCGCGCACCACGGTCTTCGCACCGCCGGTCGGGTCCCAAGCGAAGCCGGCCCGTGGTCCGAACTGCAATCCGCTGCTGGGAATGACCGTGGGGTCTACCGTGCGGCCGATGGGGAAGGTGACGCCGCGGAGCTGATTGAGCAGGACGTCGTTGTCGGAGTCCGGCGCCGGGTTGAACTGTCCGTCCCAGCGCAGGCCGTAGTTGATCGTCAGGGCCGGCGCCACCCGCCACTCGTCCTGCACGAACAGGCCGACCTCGTCGGTTGCGAACGAAGTCTTCAGGTTGCCGATCTGCTGCAGGTAGATCAGGGACCGGGAATCGAACCGGTTGGGGATGGCGCCGCCCACGCCGATGATGTCCAGCGTGGTCTCGACATCCGAACCGAAGACGAGATAGCCGCCGTTCTGGAAGAAACCGAAGATCTGGTCGATGAAGACGTGGTTGTAGTCGAATCCCGCCTTGACGCTGTGTCCTCCGGTGATCCACGTCACGTTGCCGCCGGCCTGACCGCGCCAGTCGAACTGCGTCGTCGGCCGGAAGCTCCGGGTCCCTAATTCCCCTAGCGACAGATCGACGAGCGGCTTGAGGACATTGGCGGAGCGCGGCCGATCCTCGCGCGAGTACTGACCTCGCAGTTCGAAGAGGATATTGGATGACGGGACGCCGGTGAACTGGCCCACCACCGTTTGCGTCGAGTCCTCCTCCGTGCCGTTCGTCTCGAGCGAGCGATGGGTGGTCGGAGTGATGACGCCGCCGACACCGTCGGAGTTGAGCGCCTGGTTCGTGCTGCCGTTGTAGCGGAGGTTGAAAGCGTTCCCGTGGGCCAGGTTGATGTCCACCCGCGCCAGCCACGCCCTGGCGTCGTTGGTCACCTCGAACGGCGTCTCGAAGCGCCGATAGTGTTCGTAGCCCTCCCGGCTGGCCGCCGTCGGCGTGAAGCCGTCAAGTTGCGTGAATCGCACCTCGCGCGCGGCCTTGAACTCCTGCTGCTCGTAGGCGACGAAGTAGAACGCCCGGTCCCGGGCCAGCGGACCGCCCAGGGACCCGCCGAACTGGTGCTGCGTCGGCGCCGCGTCCTGCCCGAACGCATTTTGCGCCGCGAACTGCTGCGGCCGCAGGAGGTAGAACGCCGACCCATGGGTGGCGTTCGTCCCCGACTCGGTGATGGCGTTGACGAGCCCGCCGGTGGACCGGCCGAACTCGGGCGAGTAGCCGGCCTTGACGACCCGGAACTCGCGGATCGCTTCCTGGGGAATCGTGAAGGTGAACTGCGAACGCTCGCCCCCGCGAATGCCGCCGTAGAACGGCTGGTTGTAGTCGGCGCCGTCGATGCTGACGTTGCCGTTGATGCCGCGCTGTCCGGCCAGCGAGATCTGCCCGCGCTGAGGCTCGACCTGCGCGGTCGGCGTCAGGGAGACGAAGTCGTGAAACCGGCGCCCGTTGATGGGGAGGTTCGAGATGGCCTGGCGGTCCAGCGTCACGTCGGACGTGTCCGTGGTGGTCTCGACGCCGGAGGTCTCGGCGGTCACGGTGACCTCTTCCGCCGCACCGGTCGGCGCGAGGGTGAAGTTGACGGTCCGGCTGGCGCCGACGGTGAGGGTCACGTTGTCGAGCTTTCCGGCGTCGAAGCCGGGCAGCTCGGCGCGAATGTCGTACCGGCCGGGGGGCAGCAGCATGACGCTGTAGGCGCCCGTTCCCCCGGACACGGCCGAGCGGGTCAGACCGGTGTCCAGGTTGACGACGGTCACGGTGGCGCCGGGCAGCACGCCGCCGGTGGCGTCTTGGAGAAGTCCGGTGATCTCGGCCGTGGTCGCCCGGTTCTGCGCAAGCGCCGGCATGGAGAACAGGGAGGCGACAATCAGAATGAAGCACGCGCTCACGCGAAGCATGGATCCTCTTGGCGCAGGCCAATATACCCTGGTCGCCCGTTGTGACCTTGCCTCAGCCGGTTTTCGGAATCAGAAGTCCCCGCACTACGTCGGGGGTCCGGACGCCAAGGCCGTCTCCCAGCAGCTCGACGCACCAGGAATCGAGGTAGTCGCCAAAGGTCTCGTCTCGGTTGGGGTCCCAGCGATTGAGCCGACCGCAGTCCTCCCAGAGAGCCGGCTCTTGGAGGAATCGGGACCGCAGGGCAGCGGCGATGATACCGGTTCGGACGCGGTCGCAGGGGTTTGCTTCCAATTCGCCGAAGTTTCCGGCAAACCACGGCACCAAGTCGGCCTCCAGGGGCGCCGGGAGTTTGCGTTCTCGGTTGAGAGCATAGGTCCGTTGACGATCGTGAGCCCTCCGTCGTTGCTGGTCGCGTCCATCAGTCTCTCCCGGCGACCTTGTCCGAGACGGCGAAGGCCCCGGTCGCTCCGGCGTCACTTCTGTGCAACCGGTTCCGAAAGTCCAACAGGTCGCGGACCTCGTGTTGCAGCAGCACCTCTCCTTCCTGTTGCAGCGGCGCTCCCGTGCGCAGGAACAGGCCGGCGCAGACTTCGGCCGCCCAGTCGCTCCAGTTGGGAATGAGGTCGACGTCCTCCACTTCCGCGAAGTGCCGCCAATACTTGGGAACACCCCCGAAGAGCGTCCATAGCGTCAGAAAGCGATTCGGGTCGTCCGCGCGGTGCAGATCGCTGACCTGGAAAACGGTCCTCAATTCCCAGGGGCCAAGATTCAAATTGAACGTCGTTCTCCCGAAGAGCGGTGTCCGGCTGTCTTGGAGCAGAGAATTCATCTCCGCCTGGACCGAACCGAGGACGATGAGGCCTCCTATCGATGTCATCGTCATCCGTGCCTGAGAAAGCAACTTCACCTTCGCTTCCTCTCAACTCGCTCCCGGATATCGCGAACCGCCCCATCGATGTCCCAAATGCAGCGCCATGCCGGAATCCGCAAGACGCTCCAACCCATCCCGGCGAACATCCGGTCGCGGACGATGTCCTGACGGCGCCGCTTTCCCCGGTCATCCGTATGGTGTGCGCCGTCGACCTCGACGTTCAACCGCACCCCTTCCTCAAACAGGGCGAAGTCGAGTTCGTACCCCCGGACCGGCAGTTTGGCGGCGGGCCGTAAACCGGAATCTCGCATCGCTTCGAGCAATCGCGCCTCGGCCCGGCTGTCGGTCCGGTATTTCCCCGTCTCGGGAGTCGGATCGTCGTCGCCCGCTGTCTTTCTTTGAAGATAATCGCGCAAAGAGTAAAGTGTCCGGCTCCCCGCGGCAGCGATTTCCGGGTGGCCCAGCACCATCAGCGACCTGCAGGCGCGGCTGACTGCCACGTTGATCAGATTCCGTTCCCGTTCCACCCAGGCAGCGGTACGCGTCGAGATTCCGGGCGTCAGCACGGCTGAGAAGACGATCGTGTCTTTCTCGCCGCCCTGGAACCGGTGCGCCGTCCCGCACACAAAGTCGACGTCTGCCAGATGCTCGTCACCAAGGCGTTGACGGGCCAGACGACGGATCAACTGCGCCTGTGCCGCGAAGGGCGTCACGACGCCGGCGCTCCCCGCGGCGTTCTGCACCAGGTTCGCCAATTGACGGACAGCGTGCTCGGCTTCCGCGACGTTGGTCCAACTCCCAGCCCGGCCCCTGCGGGCTTCTCCCCGGATGTCGATCCATCGGATGCTTCGTTCATTGTCCGGCATCTCGGAGACGTCGGTCAGGACGGTGAGTTCTCCCTGGTAGAACTCGTTGTTGAACCACCTGGCGATCATGGGGTGGCTACGGTAGTGCTCGTCCAGCACGATCGGTTGTTGCGAGGCTCGGCGGCCGGCATGCTCGAAGGCGTGGTAGGCAGAGCCTTCCTTGTGTTGAACGCCGCGGCGCGCGAGTTCGTCATCGTCGAAGTGTTCACTCTCGGCGATCCGTCGCAGCCAGGCATCGGAAAGAGTGACGATCGGACTCAGTTGGTGCGGGTCGCCGATCACGGCGAGGCGTTTGGACCGATATGCCAGCGGTAATGCCGTGGCGAGGCTGCACTGGCTGGCCTCGTCGATGATCACGAGGTCGAAGAGCCCGCCTTCGAGACGGAAGTTCCGTTTCATCGACAGGGCCGTACAGGCCCAGCCTCGCGCATGCCTGAGGCAATCTCGAATCGCTCCGGCGACTTTCGGCCCGGCCGGGGGGACGCGATTCAAGGCGTTGAGCGCTGCCTTTCCTTTGACGACGCCGGAGCGGACCGCCGCTAGCGTTGCTGCCAGGCTGGCGTCGGCCCAGTCCTTGTCGACTCGTCGCAAGCTGGTGTCGGGATCTCCGATTCGGGTCTGCACGTTCGACAGCAGGGTCGTCAGTCTGGTCCGCTGACGATCGACGTCTGTCCAATGAGTGAGAAGATTGGAACGTGGACTCGGCTTTCTGCATCCTGTCCACCTGAGCAGAAACAGCCACAGGTTGGAGGAAGGTCGGCGGCGGGTCCATCGACGGATGATTCTGGAAGCAAGAGCCAAGTTGGGTACCCTCACCCGATTCCGCCAGATCTCGCGGGCGAGCTCCTCCAGATTCTCAACCATCGCGGTGAGGTTCCGGTTCAGCTCGGCCACCGTGGTCATATCCGAAAACAGCCGCGTTCGGCGACCGGACGCTCGCCCGAGCTCCGCCCGAGCCCGGGCCTCGCTTTCGAGGTCTTCCCAGGCATCCCCGGGCGCCTCGCGGACGGACGCCAGCAACGCCGGGATCTGGTCCATCAACTTCTCCACGTTGCGGCGATTCCCCGTCCGCAGCAACATTCCCTCACGGATCTTTCCGGCCCGATCGACGGCCACGTCAACAGCGCCGTTGTTGGTCGACGCCACGAGCACCGTCTCTCCGTCGAGCCAGGCGTTGGCGACTGCGTTTACGACCAGTTGGGTTTTGCCCGTTCCCGGAGGACCGGTGACGACGGTCAACGGATCTCGCCGGAGCCGTTCGAGGGTGAGTTCCTGGGAACCGTTGCAGGGAAGTGGCGCGGCCGTATCTTTCTTGGGCGGTCGCCGTGCGGGTTTCCCGTTTCCAGATTTTGCGGGGACAAGGCATGCCGCCGCCGTCTTCGTCCAATCGCGTCGAAAAGCCAGTTTCTCGAGTTCGTCCAGCAGGGATCGGTGCGCATAACGGCCCTCGTCGGCCACGACCCAGACCGCGGCGTTGTGCAAGCCTATGGCGCCGCGACACGGTCCCAGCGCTCCCGCATCGAGACCGGAAACGATCCTGACGTTGAGAACGCCGGCGATCTCCCGCGCCACCCGCGCTAGCGCCGATGCGTCGCCGAACGGCAAATCGTCGCCCACAACGGCGTCGATCTCATCCTTCATGGCCAGATCGAAAAGGTTCCCGGCCACGATGGAAAGATTCAACTCGGGTTCGGACTTGGCATCGACGACCCACACGCCGTGGCGCCGTTCGGGACGGACAGGCACCATGAACAAGGGAGCGATCATGGGGTGGTTCTTCTGGTCCCTCGCGACCAGCGTCGGCCATCCGTAGATGTACGACAAATCGTTTCTTTGGTCGAGATGCCTGCGCAGCGCCACCGGAACGGGTATCGAGTCTCGGAGGCCGGTGACCAGTAGCTCCGATCGACCGTCGTGAGGAAACCAGTTTCTACCCCGATCCCGAAAACGCGCCAGCGTGTTGGCCGCTTCGGCAAGAACGCACTTGCTCAGGTACCTGCAGAGGCGTGTCCATTGCTCCTGGGAAGTGTTCTCTGCGGCGTCAGGCTCCGCTGGCCCCTTCCATTCCAGAAAGCACCGATGGCACCAGACCGCTCTCGACGAGGGCGACCAGTGGGCCCGGCGGCCGGGCGGGAGTTCCGTCCCGCAGGCCCGGCAATCACCGCCGTACTTCAGCGTGATCAGTCTCAGGTCGTCAGGAAGGTCGTTGTCTTGCACGTCTTCAGGACTCCCGGAAAGTTCTATCCTGAGTTGAACGCGAGTGAGGTCGCATCACGGGATTCAATACGAGAAACGCTCCCGCGTCGAGCGCCATTGGAGCAAGCACGCGGCTTTTCGGCTCGGGAGCCAACGTCGGACCCGGCACGGCCGCGGCCGATTTGCGAAGCTTCCGATTCCTTGACCTGCGTCGGAGGATCATGTTAGAAGATGCCCCGTCTGAAGACGGGAGTGGGAGAACCTTGCTGACACCAGATTGGACGCTGCCGGTTGCGGCGGCCGTGTTTTTGACCACTCTCTTCATTCTCAACCGGGTGCTGTTTCGTCCCCTTTTCCAGGTCCTGGCCGAACGACGGGCCCGGACCACCCAGGTGAGCGGCCGAGTCCAGGAGATTCTGGATGAACATCAGGTTCTCCACGAACAGTACCAACAGGAGCTGGCAGAGGAGAGGCAGGCAGGTTACAAGCTGGCGGAATCGGTTCGAACCGAGTCGCTGAAAGAGGGAAACAACCGAGTCGCGCAAGCACGCCGGCAGGCCGAGTCCATGTTGGCGAATGCGAGGAGTGAAATCGAAGCGGATCTGGACTCGGCCAAGCGGCAACTGACTCGCGAAGCCGAGGAGACTGCGCGAATCCTGGCCGACAGGATTCTGGACCGGGCGTGAAGGGGACCGATCCTCCCCGGTCTTTTTTCCCCGAATATTCCGGAGGGTGAACAGCAACCCGGCGAAAAGCGCGGGTCCCGCGAACAGGCATGACGATACGGTCGGCGTCTCGCGGCCGTGGCGTGAACGCTTCGGGCATCCAGCGCAAAGAGCCGATGAACACCGCTCGAAACTAAGGGATTTGGCGGAAGCCTCCATGGGAAGTCAAGGCAAGGGTTCAAGGCGGAGATACGGGGGACTCTGGCTGGCTCTGCTGGTGGCGGCGCCCCTCATGATCGCCGCCTCGGGAGGCAGCGGCTGGGGATGGATCGAGACCGCCGGCCGGTGGTTCAATCTGGCGGTCCTGGTAGGCATCATCGCCTACTTTCTCCGGGCTCCCCTGCGGCAGTTTCTGGCCGACCGCAAACGTGGAATTCAGGACGACATCAGCTCGGCGGGACGGGCCTTGCAGGAGGCGGAGGAGCGTTTGTCGGTGGTCCAGGGTCAGGTCCGGGGGCTGGATGAGGAACGGGCGGCCATGAGGAAGGCCACGGCCGAGGAAGCCGAGGGGGAGCGCCTGCGGGTGCTGGAACGGGCCCAGCGGGACGTGGACCGTCTGACCCGGAGAGCGGAAACGGAGATCCAATTGCTGACTCGCGTGGCCCGGAACGAGCTCCGGTCCCACGCCGCCGACCTGGCCGTCGGACTGGCCCGGCAGAAGTTGAGTCAGGAGTTGACGGCTGAAGAGGACGCCCGGGTCGTGGGCCGGGTCGTCGAGAGCCTCCACAGCCGGAACTGAGAGGTCTGGAAGGAACCGACAATGGCTTCGTCGCGGGCACGCAGATACGCTCGGGCCCTCTCCCAGGTCGCGGTGCAGGAGGACCGGGAAGCGCGGGTCCAGGAAGACCTGGGCTCGTTCGGGACCGCTCTCCGAACCTCTCCGGAGCTGGCGGAGACGTTGATGAACCCGGCCATCCCCTTCGCTCCCAAGCGCCGGATCGTGGAAGAGGTGGGGGGCCGGCTCTCCCTGGTCGAGATTGCGGTCAACTTCATCCTGGTCCTGCTGGAGAATGGCCGCATCGGCGAATACGACGAGTACGTCGAGGCTTACACGCAGGTCACCGACCAGCGCGCCGGCATCGTCCGGGGTGTGGTGACGTCGGCGAGAGGACTGGACGCCGAGATTCGGAATCGCCTCGAAGAAGTACTTTCGGAGATTTCACGGGCCCGGGTTCGCCTCTCCTATGAAGAGGATGAGTCCCTCATCGGCGGGCTCAAGATCACGGTAGGATCGGTCATCTACGATGGCTCCATCCGGACCCATTTGGAGGAGGTCAGGCGGCGGATCAGCCGGGATTAGCCGGTTGGAGCGAATCAACCGGTTCGGCAACGGACCCCCGTTCCCGGATCCGGGTTCGACAGAGCTGCAGGTCAAGAGGACAAGACACATGGCGATCAAGGCGGACGAGATCAGTCAGATCATCAGGAGTCAGATTCAGGACTACCGCACCGGACTGGTGGTCAGCGAGGTGGGGACCGTCATCTCGGCGGGGGACGGCATCGCCCGGATCCACGGGCTGGACAAGGTGATGGCCCTGGAGCTGGTGGAGTTTCCCAACGACGTTTACGGTCTGGCCTTCAATCTGGAGGAGGACAACGTGGGCGCGGTGCTCTTCGGCGAGTTCCACCAGGTCTCGGAGGGCGACCTGGTGAAGCGGACCGGCCGCATCATGCAGGTACCGGCCGGCGAGGCCATGTTGGGGCGGGTCGTGGACGCGCTGGGCCGGCCCGAGGACGGCAAGGGGCCCATCGCCACCGACGCCAACATGCCGGTCGAGCGGCTGGCGCCCGGCGTGGTGGACCGCCAACCGGTGGCCGAGCCGCTGCAGACCGGGCTGAAGGCCATCGACTCCATGATTCCCATCGGCCGGGGGCAGCGCGAGCTGATCATCGGCGACCGCCAGACGGGCAAGACCGCCGTGGCCATCGACGCCATCATCAACCAGCGGGACTCGGGCGTCATCTCCATCTACGTGGCCATCGGACAGAAGCGATCCACCGTCGCCCAAGTGGTCAAGACCCTGGAGGACGCAGGGGTCATGGACCGTTGCGTGGTGATCTCGGCCTCCTCGTCGGACCCGGCGACCATGCAGTACCTGTCGCCCTATTCCGGTTGCGCCATCGGCGAATACTTTCGAGACCGGGGCCAGCATGCGCTGATCATCTACGACGACCTGTCCAAGCACGCGGCGTCGTACCGGGAGATCTCCCTGCTCATGAGGCGGCCGCCGGGGCGCGAAGCGTTCCCCGGAGACGTCTTCTACCTGCACAGCCGCCTGTTGGAGCGCGCCGCCAAGCTGAGCGACCAACGGGGGGGTGGCAGCCTGACGGCGTTGCCCGTGATCGAGACCCAGGCGGGAGACATCTCCGCCTACATCCCCACCAACGTCATCTCCATCACGGATGGCCAGATCTACCTGGAGACGGACCTGTTCTATTCCGGCGTCCGGCCCGCCATCAGCGTGGGGGTCTCGGTGAGCCGAGTGGGAGGGTCCGCGCAGGTGAAGGCCATGAAGCAGATTGCGGGAACCCTTCGCCTGGATCTGGCCCAGTACCGGGAACTGGCGGCCTTCGCCCAGTTCGGATCGGACCTGGACCCGACCTCGCAGCGGCAGTTGGCCCGGGGCGTGCGCCTGACCGAGCTCCTGAAGCAGCCCCAGTACGCTCCGTTGGCCGTGGAGAAGCAGATCCTGATCATATTCGCGGGCACGCAAGGGCACTTGGACGATCTGGAAGTGACGGATCTCGGCGACTTCGAAGCGGGCCTCTACCGCTTCATGGATACGAACAAGGCCAGCGTCTTTCAGGAACTCCTGGAAAAGAAGGTCCTGGACGACGACCTGAGCGGGAAGATGAACGCGGCGATATCCGAGTTCAAGGAGCGTTTTCTGGCCGAGAGGGCGGCCTGATCTTCGAACCCGAGCCTCCCCGAGCCCGGACGGCCCGGTTGGACACCTGAAAAAACATGCCCGGCAACCTGATTCATTTCCGGCGGCGAGTTCGCTCGGTCAAGAACATCCAGCAGATCACCAGGGCCATGAAGCTGGTGGCCGCTTCCAAGCTGAAGCGGGCCCAGGACCGGATCATCGCGGCCCGGCCCTACGCCAACCGGATGCTCTCGGTGCTCAACTCCATGGCCCGGCGGATCGATCCCGCCCAGCACCCCCTGCTGGCCCAGAGGGACCGCGAAAGGGTGATGCTGGTGGTCGTCACCGGCGACCGGGGGCTCTGCGGTTCCTTCAATTCCAACATCATCCGGTCGGCCATGAACTTCATCGAGGACGAGGCGGCCAACCGCACGCTGAGCCTGACCCTGGTGGGGCGGCGGGGCGTGGAATGGTTCAAGACCCGCCCCTGGCAGGTGCGCCACGAGTTCGTGAACATCATGACCCGGGTGGATCACCGGTA
Organism: Acidobacteriota bacterium; assembly: GCA_022827025.1. GTDB lineage: Bacteria > Acidobacteriota > UBA6911 > RPQK01 > JAJDTT01 > JAJDTT01. The sequence continues at coordinate 23,018 of JAJDTT010000054.1, read as the reverse complement.
CGCGCGGGAGATCGGCAAGGGAATCATCGACTATTTCTCGGCCAGCGAGCTGGACGCCGTCTACCTGGTCTACAACGAGTTCAAGTCCGTGGTGCGGCAGGACGTGATCCTGGAGCCTCTGCTGCCCATCCGGCGCCTCGAGTTCGAGCAGGAATCGGATACGGATCCGGGGGTCGACTACATCTACGAGCAGCCGCCCCGGGAGATGCTGGACTTTCTGTTGCCGCGGCACGTGGAGACTCAGATCTTCCGGGCCATGCTGGAGTCGGAGGCGGCCGAGCATGGAGCCCGGATGACGGCCATGGACGCCGCCACCCGGAACGCCAAGGAAATGATCGACCAGCTGACCCTGACCATGAACCGCATCCGGCAGGCTTCCATCACCACGGAGATCATCGAGATCGTCAGCGGAGCGGACGCCCTGGAAGGGTGAGTCCGGGAAAGGATTAGATCAGTCATGTCTGAGAACGTCGGCAAAGTCCTGCAGGTCATCGGTCCGGTTCTGGACATCGAGTTCGATTCGGATCACATTCCCCACATCTACAACGCCATCCACGTCAACTCGGAGGGATTCGACGTCGACGTCGAGATCGACCTGACCGCAGAAGTGGCGCAGCATCTGGGCGAGGGGGTCGTCAAGTGCATCTCCATGCAGCCCACCGACGGCGTGGTGCGGGGAATGAAGGCCGTGGACCAGGGTCAGCCCATCACGGTGCCCGTGGGCCGGGAGACCCTGGGCCGGGTGCTCAGCGTTCTGGGCGAACCGGTCGACGAGGTGGGCGAAGTGGGGGCCAAGTTGCGATTTCCCATTCATCGTCCTGCTCCCAGCCTCGAGTCCCAGAGCACCGAGACCGAGATGTTCGAAACCGGGATCAAGGTGATCGACCTCATCCAGCCCTACTCCAAGGGCGGCAAGATCGGCCTCTTCGGCGGCGCCGGCGTGGGAAAGACGGTCATCATCCTGGAACTGATCAACCGGATCGCCACTCACCACGGCGGGTTCTCGGTCTTCGCCGGGGTGGGAGAGCGGACCCGGGAGGGGAACGACCTCTGGCTGGAGATGAAGGAATCGGGGGTCATCGACAAGGCGGCCCTGATCTACGGCCAGATGACGGAGCCTCCGGGAGCCCGGCTGCGGGTCGGCCTGACCGGCTTGACGGTGGCCGAATACTTCCGGGACGAGGAAGGACAGGACGTGCTCCTGTTCATCGACAACATCTTCCGCTTCACCCAGGCGGGTTCCGAGGTCTCGGCCCTGTTGGGACGGATGCCCTCGGCGGTGGGGTACCAGCCCAACCTGGCCACCGAGATGGGAGAGCTCCAGGAGCGGATCACCAGCACCAAGAAGGGGTCCATCACGTCGATCCAGGCCATCTACGTGCCGGCCGACGACTACACCGATCCGGCGCCGGCCACGGCCTTCGCCCACCTGGACGCCACCACCAACCTCGACCGCGCCATCTTCGAGCAGGGACTATACCCGGCCGTGGATCCGCTGGCTTCCACCAGCCGCATCCTGGATCCCAGGATCATCGGCGAGGAGCACTACACCGTGGCCCGGACCGTCCAGGGGATCCTCCAGCGCTACAAGGACCTCCAGGACATCATCGCCATCCTGGGGATCGACGAGCTCTCGGAGGAGGACAAGCTCACGGTGACCCGCGCCCGGAAGGTCCAGAGATTCCTCTCCCAGCCCTTCTACGTGGCCGAGCAGTTCACCGGAATTCCCGGCGTCTATGTCAGCATCGAGGATGCCATCGCCGGGTTCCGGGAGATCTGCGAGGGCAAGTACGACGACCTGCCGGAGCAGGCCTTCTACATGGTGGGAGGCATCGACGAGGTCCTGGAGAAGGCCAAGGCGCTGGAGCAGGAGGTCGCCTGATCGTGGCGCTACCCGAGGCCATTCAGTTGGAGATCGTCGCTCCCGACCGGCTCGTCTTCAGCGGCGAGGTGCAGGAGGTGACCATTCCCGGCGCCGAAGGCTATCTGGGCATCCTGCCGGGACACGCGCCGCTCCTCTCCGAGTTGAAGACGGGCATCATCTCCTACCCCGACGGTGAAGACCGCGTCGAACTTTTCTGCAGCTCCGGTTTCGCCGAGGTCCTTCCCGGCCGGGTGATCGTCCTGGCCGAGGAGGTGGAGTCGCCCGAGATGATCGACGGCTCGCAGGCCCAAGCGGACAAGGAGAAGGCCGAGCAGATGCTCCGGTCCCGGGATCCCGGGACCGACTACCAGGCTGCCTTGACCCTCTTGGAGCAGGCCTCCGCGCGGCTGCAACTGGTGGACTGATTCCAGGTCCAGGTTTCTCACGGATGCCGACGCCGGTCCTGCAGGTCCGGGCCGTTTTGCTATAATGCGCCCCGTTCGGTCCTCCGGTTGGGGGATGGTGTAACGGCAACACGCGTGGCTCTGGACCACGTTATCGGGGTTCGAATCCCTGTCCCCCAGCCAAATTTCCTTGGAGTCAGAGCCTGATCCGGTTCGGAACATGACCACCGTGTCGATGGGACTCGCCATCCTGGTCTGTGTCCCGGAGCAACCTCATCGATCTGGGCGGGCACGGGCACCACGACGGCAAGACCTGGACCCGGCCCGAGGTCGTGGCCCGGCAGCCCGGAGGCTGGCTCTCCTACCCCTACCTGTTCGAACGCAGGCCCGGCGAGATCTGGCTGACGACTCACTATGCGGGGGTACGCACCGGCGGCAAGAGGGAGGTCATCGCCGGCGTGCGGCTCCGGCTGATGGAGTCGGACTTCGCCGGCGAATGAGGTTCCGGAGAGCGTCCGTCCCGGGACGGACCGGCTCTCATTCGCCCTCCCTCACTGCCCGGAACTCGTCCCCAGCTCTTCCAGGTACCACTGGCAGAACCGGTCCACCGTCTCCTCCGCGGTGCTGTAGGGCCCCGGACGGTAGTAACGGCTGTTGACGCCGGCCTGGTTGTTCTCGCAGATCTCCTTGTCCTCTTCCAGCGTCTTGAGCCACAGCCAGGTCACCTCGTCCGGATCGTAGTCGACGCCCTCGACAGCGTCCGGGTGCACGAGCCAAGTGAGCTCCACTTCGGTTTCCTGAGGGGAGAGAGGCGTGAACCGGGTGGCCATTCCGTAGTCGTTGCCGGCGACCAGCCAGTGGATGGGAAAGAACATGATGGAGGAGACGCCCCCGTCATAGGCGTCGTAGTCCCCCATCAGGGGGGCGAGCGGCCGGCCGGTCCGGCTCTGGGTCAGGTAGCCGGGCCGGATGGGTCTGCGGCCCCCATGCTGCTGGATCCCGGCCGGGCGCTGGAACGGCTCCGGATCATGATCCGTGCGGCAGAGATCCCTCTTCCACCGGGAGGTGTAGCGGTCCAGCTCCTCTCCGAAACGCTTCGACTCGCCGGCGCGAACGTAGCTCATGACGGAGGTCAGCTCGGGGTGCGTGTGGAGGCAGTGGTAGCACTCGAAGAAGTTCTCGGCCACCAGCTTCCAGTTGGCGCGGATGACGTGACTGATGCGGGCGCAGGTCTTGGCCGCCGGCCAGCCGTGGGGTGAAAAGAGGGTCGAGATGTCGCGGGCGAGGGAATCGAACGGCGGAGGGCTCTCGGACAGGCAGATGAAGATCAGTCCCTCCACCACGCGGACATGGCAACGATGCAGGGGGAACTCGGCCCGGTCGAAGCCTTCGGGCATGTGCCGGGCAGACATCAGGGACCCGTCCAATCCGTAGGTCCAGGAGTGGTAGGGACAGACGAATCGCTTGACCGAACCCTTCTCCTCGAGGCAGATCCTGGATCCGCGATGCCGGCAGACGTTGAGCAGGGCGTGGATTTCACCGTCCCGGTCCCGGACGATCACCACCGACTCGCCGCCCAGGGAGTAGAGGAAGTAGTCCCCGGCGCGGGGCAGCCGGCTCACGTGGCCCGCGATCTGCCAGTGGCGCAGGTGGATCCGCTCCATGTCCAGTTCGAAGATCCGCGGCGAGTTGTAGAACGGCTGCTGCAGGGTGAGGCCGAGCTTGCGGGAGCCGATCAACCGCGACAAGGAGAATCCATTGCCGTCTGCGTTCGTCATGGTCAGGTCACATCGATATTGAGTCCAACGGGGAAGCCGCCGTTTATCTGCCCAGCAGTTTCGCCATCAGGAAGTCCATCTCGCTGGCGTACTGCGCCGACTTCGATACGCCTTCGATCAGCAAGTGGCACTCGTGTCCGAGGCGATCCGACTTCTCCTTCAACTTGATCCCGTACACGGGGTGGTGGATCCCATGCCCGGCGTCCTCCGAGGGGAGCGTCATGTTGTTCCCGTACGTCATCAGCAGCGGGGGATCGTCCGCGGTCAGGTGATTGTAGGGAGAGAACTCGATGTAAAGAGGCCGGTGTTTCTCGTAATTGGCCAGGGCCGCTTCGATGGTCTTCTCGCCCACCGCCATGTTGATCATTCGATGCTTCAGGACATTGGGTCCCAACCAGGGCTCGATCACCCTGGGGTCGATGGACGTCTGTCCGGCGCGAACTGCCGCCGCCGTCACCCGGGTCGACTCGCGGAGCACCGGGTCGGCGGCCTGCGGGTCCGCCAGGTCGTCGTGCAGCAGGATCCACGTGGAGGTGCAGGCTCCCGCGCTGCTTCCGGTCAAGGCGATGCGACGCTTGTCGATGTTCCAATCCGCGGCCTTCCAGCGCAGAAACTGAATGGCCCGGGCCGCATCGTGAACCGGAGCCGGAAGCGGGGATCCGGGAGTCAGGCGGTAGTTGACGGCGGCGTAGGAGATGCCCCGCTCGAGGTACGGCCGTAAATCCACGATGTGCCGGGTCTTGTCGCCGCCGGTCCAACCGCCGCCGTGAATGAAGACCAGGAGGGGGCGGGGACCCTGGCCCTCCGCCTTCCAGAAATCCAGCCGGTTGCGCGCGTGCGGCCCGTAAGCCACGTCGGCGTGGGTCGGCGCCGGCGGAGTCGAAGCACCTGCCGCGGTCGAAGTGACCGCCGCCAGGCTCGCCAGCAGGAGCCAGAGATTTCTCAATTCGGTTTCCTCCTTTGAGACGAATTCATCACGAGGCTCGGTTTCACGGAGATTAGCACAAGCCGTTTTTCTGCGGCAGAAGCAAAGTGGTTGCTTTTGGGAAAGCACGCTCCCCGCTCCCACGCTCTCCGCTCCCAAGAAGGGGACAGTCCGTTTTTATGGGGGAAAGCACGCTGGTCCGACAGGGCAGCTAGAAACCGCCCTTCCAGTGGGCGACTGGAAGTCGCCCCTCCGGGCCTCCGGCACGATCCCGCGAGAAACTGGGCAGGGATTGTCCGTCAGCGGCGCCCGCCGCGTCGCCGCTGTCGAACGACTCGTAGGGGCGACCCTTGTGGTCGCCCTCCCCCTGAACGGCGCCACGGTCCGCCGGCCATTGCCTGGGCACTACCGGACCGGGGTGGAGCGGCGACTTTCTAGTCGCCGACTGGGATCGGCGTCCGGAGCGGCGTCTGGAGCGGCGTCGTCCTCGGCGCCGACTGGGACCGGCGTCCTTCCGGGCGCCGGGAATGGCGACGTGGAGCGGCGACACAGCCGGGGAACGATGCGACCTTGCAGGGCACCCACAAGGGGTGCCCCTACGATCATCGGGGATTGGTCCGACAGGGCGGCTAGAAACCGCCCTTCCAGTGGGCGACTGGAAGTCGCCCCTCCGGGCCTCCGGCATGATCCCGCGAGAAACTGGGCGGGGATTGTCCGTCAGCGGCGCCCGCCGCGTTGCCGCTGTCGAACGACTCGTAGGGGCGACCCTTGTGGTCGCCCTCCCCCTGAACGGCGCCACCGTCCGTCGGCCATTGCCTGGGTACTACCGAACCGGGGGGGAGCGGCGACTTTCCAGTCGCCGACTGGGATCGGCGTCCGGCGTCTGGAGCGGCGTCGTCCTCGGCGCCGACTGGGACCGGCGTCCTTCCGGGCGCCGGAAATAGCGACGTGGAGCGGCGACTCCGCCGGGGAACGATGCGACCCCGGAGGGCACCCACAAGGGGTGCCCCTACGGTCATCGGGAATTGGAAGTTACTAAGAAGCGTAGGAAGTGCCGGTGTGGTCCGGTCGAGTATGGTGATTCAGGTCGGGGACCTGTAATCTCTGGAATTCAGCCTTCCCGAGGTGAATCGGGGGCAGCGCGGAAAAGCTGCGACGGACACGGAAATGGAGGTTCGGTCATGAGTTGGAGACTGTTGGTTTTGGGGACGGCCCTGTTGGCGTCTCCCGCGGCGGGAACCGCTTGGGGAGAATCCGGTTTCGAAGCATCGTTGGACATCGGCTCCCGGCGGGAGATCTTCGTCGACTACCACCTGATCGGACAGCTCCGGGGGACCCGGCTGAAGCTGCACGTTCCCCGGCCCGGAGGCGTCGCCATCTCCTACGAGAAACCCTGGGAGGACTGGAACTCCTTCTACACCACGATCCTCAAGGACGGCGAAACATACCGCATGTACTACCGCTGCGGGCTGGGGAGTCAGTCGTCCTATACCTGTTATGCCGAGAGCCGGGACGGAATTCGTTGGACTCGTCCTTCGCTGGGTCTGATCGAGATCCGGGGGAGCCGTGAGAACAACGTGATCCTGGACTCGGGACGCCAATTCTGCCCCTTCCTCGACGGCCGCCCGGGCGTGCCGGCCGCCGAGCGTTTCAAGGCCAACATGGAAGCCAAGGGAGGACTGCTCGGCTACGTCTCCGCCGACGGCATTCGATGGAAGCTGGTCCGCGACGAAGCGATCGTCCCCAGGAAATTAAGGAACCACTTCGACTCCCAGAACGTGATGTTCTGGTCGGAAGCGGAGGGACGCTACGTCCTCTATTGCCGGCACGCCGTCGGGGGGCGGCGGGCCGTGGCGCGTTCCACTTCCCGGGACTTCCTCAACTGGACCGATCCCGTCCTCATGACCTACAGCGATACGGGCGCCACAGTCCCGTCCCAGCACCTCTACACCAACCAGACCCACCCCTACTTTCGGGCGCCCCACATCTACGTGGCCCTGCCGGGCCGTTTTCAAGCCGGCCGCCGGGTGCTGAACGAGGCGCAGACGGCGGAACTGGGAACGGACCCCGGCTATCCGCGCGATCCTGACTGGAGGGTCCGGGACATCGCGGACGGGGTCCTCCTGACCAGCCGCGCCGGCACCACCCTCTACGACTTCACCTTCCGGGAGAGCCTCATCCGGCCCGGCATCGGCCTGACCAACTGGACCTCGCGCACCAACTACCCGGCATTGGGAGTGGTCCCCACCGGTCCGGCGGAGATGTCCTTCTACGTCCAGCGGGACTACGCCCAGAAGACCGCCCGGTTGGAACGAATGGTGTTGCGTACGGATGGCTTCTCCTCGGTCCGCGCTCCCTACGAAGGGGGCGAGTTGGTCACCAGGACCCTCCGGTTCAGCGGCAGCGAGCTGGCGATCAACTACGCCACCTCGGCGGCCGGAAGCCTCCGGGTCGAGATTCAGGACTCTGCCGGAAAACCCATCGCCGGATTCTCGGCGGACGACGCCGTCCGGATCATCGGGGACCAGATCGAGCGGGTGGTCTCCTGGAAGGGGGGCAGCGACCTCAGCCGGATCGCCGGACAGCCGGTGCGGCTGCGTTTCGTCATGAAGGACGCGGATCTCTATTCGATTCAGTTCCGCTAGGGTGGGAGTACGGACTCAAACCCCGGGCAGGGCCACCTTGGCCAGGTAGATGCTGGTCTTGTCTTCGTGGGATGAGTAGTAGCTGATCCAGAGGAGCCCCTCGTACAGGACCATTCCGGCGTAGCTGGTGTCGCCCCCGGACGGCAGCTCCAGAATCTCGGTTGCCGTCGCTGCCTCAGCGTCGATCCACCAGAGGAGGGTCCGGCGCTCGCCGTCGGCACGGTGCTGGCGGCCCGACGCCACCAGGCGGCCATCCGGCAGGACCAGGAGGTCCGGTCCGCCGATGACCACGTTCAGGTCCTTCCAGTTCCACTGTGTGTACGGCGGCTGCGAGGTCCCGATCTGGGCGGTGTTGTCCTCCCCGTCGCGCCGCAAGAGGCAGACCGCGGTCCCATCGTCTCGGAACACGATGGCGGTTTCGTTGGGAGACCCGCGTTCGAAAAGGACGGGAACCAGAGTCTCGAATCGGAGCCCATCTTCGCTCTTGTATAGCCGGACGAACTCGTCCTGGTTGGGACGGTGGCCGGCGGCCCGGTGGTCGGCGTATGCTCCGCCGTAGGCCGTCCCTTCATGCCAGGTGACCCGCCAGAGCAGGAAGTCGGGCTCGGCCACCCGCTGAGGGGTGCTCCATTCCGTCCCGTCCCGGGAAAACCAGACCAGTGAATAGAACTCCAGGTGGTCCTCGGCCAGGTCCCGCCGGTCCAGGGCCAGCGCCATGAGACGCCCGTCCGGGGTCACGTCCAGCTTGGGGTCCCTCAGATCCTGTCCCGGTTCTCGGGGAAAGTGGGCAATGGAGGACCACGTTTCCCCGTCCGCCGAGGTGATGATCCGGATGGTTCCGTCAGACGAAACGTGACTGTCCCCTTCCCGAAAAGTGCAGAACCAGCGGTCCTGGAAGCGAACCAGGTCGGTGAAGGCGCTATGGGGAGCCCGGTCCCAGATCTTACGGACGGAGACCAGTTGGGCGCCCGGCGTCGCGCAGCCGGCGGCCAGGGATGCGGCCAGGAGCAACAGCAAGAATGGATTAAATCTCGACATTCGATTTCCTACCTCCGGTTCGAGACACAAACTGGTGACTGTCCTCTTGTATTTGCCCCCGCGTTCGCCTCGAATCCAGATCGGTCACATAGAATCTGTAACGTCCTCGTTACGGAACGTATCGCATCCTTTCCTGAACCGTCCTCAACCTCGTTGTGTCTGGGGCAACCGCTCAAGCCGACGGAGCCAACCTGAGAAACGGGGACATTCGGCGCTGATCTTCGGAAGCCCGATGGTCTCTGCAACCAAGGGGCCGTGCAGGCGTTTTCTGAAATTCGGAAGTATCCCACCCAGTCTCTTGCTCGGCGCCGTGTGACTCTCGTCGTTGATGTCTTCGGGCGTAGAAAACTGTTGACGGATACGCTGGAGCTGCCGGATGTGGATCTGACTAATGTTCAGCCCCACTCCTCTAAACCCATCGACGTCCGAGAACAAGATTCCTTCGAACTCATGGCGCTGCACGTAAACGAAGATTCTAGACTCGTCGAATGCTATGCCAATCTGCTCTTTGACGGCTTCACCGACCGCCCCCTCCAACTCATCGACGGACATCGATTCCTTATCCCGGAAGCCGTAAAAATCCACAAACGAAGAAACATAGTCAAAGTTCCAGAACAGGTTCGCCATTTCACGGGCCAAACGCCTTATCTTGACGTTACCATCCATTGAAACTGGAATTGCGGCGATAGTGTGCCGGAAGAGAGATTTCGCTAAAACACGTTTGACAAACTCCACCTCTGTCGGTCCTTCGACCACAATTCCGAGGCGGATCACGGACATCCTCCGAGCAGGTTTTTCGTCCACAATCTTCCGGGCGAGTAGTCCTGATCGAGCCATGATGCATACTGGGCGGAGTCGAGTCCTCGAAGCACAGTCGCGCCTTCTTGCAATTCAACAACGATCACGCGATCCAGACCAAATGCGTCGACGAGCAAAGGGGACTGTGTTGCAATCATCACCTGCCGGCGGCGACTCACTGCCTTCACCATTTCAGCCACCAGTTCGATAGCCGTCGGATGCAGCCCAAGCTCGGGTTCGTCGAGTAGAATCACGTCGGGAAGCATTTCCGGCGGAAGATTGAGCAAGGTCGCCAACGCAAAGAACCTTAACGAACCATCGGAGGTGAGATGGGCTCCGTACGTCTTTTCAGAATTCCTGGCTTTCCATCGAAGTGAGACCTTTTGGTACTGCTCATCCAGAACGAAGCGGTCGAAACCCGGCAACACGCGGCCGATATGCCGACAGATGAGTCGAAACCTTCCAACGTCTTCCGTTTCCAACCGGTGGAGAACCGCGGCCAAATTGCCGCCATGTCCACGGAGAATTCTATCGTCGGTCGCGTCCCACGACTGTTTGAAGCGGGAGTCGTCGGAGGTGTCATGGAACTGATAGGTGGAGCAATTGCGCAACAGGTTGACCACCACCGACGCGGTTTTCCGATCTCTCGGGAACCGCCCTTGAGCCGTGGCTACGATCTTCGCCTCGGTGTGGCCGCTGCCCAACTGTTGCCAATCCGCGCGTGATTCCAATTCGGCGCTACTGTATCGGTATGCTTCGTCGAGAAACATGAGCCGGTCCGGGTGAGCGTGCGCCAGCACAAAGCGATAGTCATTGCGCCCCGATTCGGTGGCAAGATGAATTTCGGCCTCCATATGCCGCGTGCGCCGCCGCCCTCCGAAGAGCTGGTCGTCCGCTCCACCCTGCATCTGGACGAAGTCCGCCAACCTGGAGGATCGGAGCATCCAGCTCAACATCTCGAAGAAGCGGATGACGTTGGATTTTCCGGATCCGTTGGCGCCGATCATGACGGCCACCTGCGGAAGATCCTTGATCTCCACCTTGGCCAGTGAGCGGAACCCCTCAATCCGAAAGTAGTCAATCCTGGCGTGCATTCTGTCCATTATCGTGTTGTCCTTCACCACGTTCGTGCGAGGCGAGTGGGCCGGAGTCTTTAGTGCTCGGGACCTGAGAAATCTTCTCTCCTGGCTTGCGATAAAATATTTATGCCGGTTTTTGCAAGACTTCGAAACTGACCCACATTTCTCAACGACGGGCGTGATTATCGCACAGCCTGTGCCCGGGAGATTTCGACAAGAAGTCGGGAAATGCCCGAATGAACCAACATCGAAGGACCCGCCGCAGTTGGCTGAAATCCACGGCCGTCGGCGGCTTGGCGCTGGGAGCCGGAGGTTATCTATCGGGTCGAAGCGCCGTCCCCGGCCGTTCCGAACCCGTAGACGTCGGATCGAGACGGCAGTTGTTTCTGGACGACTTTTGGTTCGATTCGTCACGCAATATCGAACTTGTGCTGCACCGTCCCGTTCCCCGCGAAACGGCGCTGGAAAGCGACAGGCCCTGGGAAGAGGAGGGCATCCAATACAGCTCGGTCGTCCACTCCGACGGCCGCTATCAGATGTGCTACCGGGCAGGGCGCCGAACCTGCTATGCGGAAAGCGGCGACGGCATCCGCTGGACCAAGCCGAACCTGGGCCTCCACTCGTTCCAAGGTTCCGGAGACAACAACATCCTGGGCGGCGCCGAGCTGCACAACGCCAGCCAGATCCTGGACCCCAAGGAACCGCCGGGAAGTCCCGGACGCTACAAGATGATCGCCTCTTCCGGCGGGCTTCGCGGTTACATCTCTTCGGACGGTATCGGCTGGAAGCCGGTGCGGGAGACTCCCCTGGTCACCTCGGGACCCTTCGACAGCCACAACACCCTGTTGTGGGACGATGAGCACGGGCGCTACGTCATCCACATGCGCGGCGTCGACACGTCGACCGGAGGTCCCGTCATGTGGGATCCCGCAGGACGGCGCTATGTCCACAACCGGCCCGAAGTGGACAAGTCCCGTTTCAAGGGTGGCCGCCGGGCGATTCGGCGCTGCGAGTCCCGGGATTTCCTCAACTGGTCGGAGCCGAAGTTGGTGTTGGCCCGGGACCTGAAGGATCCCGCCAACCTCCATCACTACACCAATGCCGCCGTCAATTATTTCCGCGCGGCCCGCAGTTTTCTCATGTTTCCCATGGTGTTCTACGTGAGCGACGACAGGAGCCTGGGGCACCAGACCGGACTCTCCGATATTCAGCTCGCCACCAGCCGGGACGGAGTGCATTGGCGGCGACCGTTCCGGAAACCCTTCCTGAGCCCGGGTCTCGACGAACGCAATTGGGTGGACCGGAATCCCATCATGGGCCAGGGGGTCGTGCCCACGGGGCCGAACGAGATCTCCATGTACTACACGGAGCTCTACCGCTCGCCGGAATGCCGGCTCCGGCGGTGCTCGCTACGGAGCGACGGCTTCGTGTCGGTGGAAGGCCCCTATGAAGGATGGGGCGAATTCACGACCCGGACAGTCGTCTTCGCGGGCAGCCGATTGGAGTTGAACTACCGCACGAGTGGCGGTGGCGGCCTGCGGGTCGAGCTCCAGGACGAAACCGGAGCCCCGCTACCAGGCGCGGGCATGAAGGACTGTCCCAGAATCGTCGGAGATCGAACCGGGGGGGATGTGCGCTGGGATCCCCAGGCCGACCTGTCCCGTTGGGCGGGCCGCCCGGTTCGTTTGCGAGTGCGCCTCCGCGACGCCCATCTGTACGCCTTCCGGTTTCACTGATCCCGGCGTGCCGGGTCCCGGTACCAGGGAGCCCGCCAGACATCGGCTTGAGCTCCGATCCGCTGGACAGTCCCACTCGGCTGTTATCGTTGGGACCATCCGGATCACCACCATTTTCGGAGGATCCTCCATGGCAGTCGGACGCGTGACGTTCTCGGTATCGGGACTCGGAGTGCTGGTGTTGGCCCTCGGGTTGTCCCAGTGCCGGCCCGCCGAATCTCCGCCGCCCCAATCGACTGAGTTTCTTCTTCCCGAAGCGTCCTTCCGGGTCCGCCTTGGGCTCCTCGACGAAGAACCCGGAATCTGGAGCGGGAGGCTGGTCCCGGTCCCCGGACAGAAGCTCGAGCTGAAATCGGACGAGTTCCGGGCCAATATCTACCGCCACAGCTTTCTGGACAGCATCCACTCGGTCGACGCCGATCCTCAACTTCCCAACGATCAGATCAAGGGGAAGCTGGGGTGGGTGGCGGCCACCCGCATGAGCTGGATTCGAAGAGGAAAGAGCACGCTGCGCCATCCGAGCGTCATCGTCAACGTTCTGGATAATCCGGGAGACCAGCCCATCAGGATCGAGACGGAGAAGGGAGCATTCAGCTTCCGCCCCGGCGGCATCCGGCTCTTTCAATCCGAGCCCTTTCTGGAGGGCGCCGTCCTGGTGGAAGCGGTCCCGCCTTCATCCCCTCTGGCCTCCGGCCGCTTCGACATCCAGGACTACCCGTCAATGACGGCGACCCGGTCCGGCACGCTCTGGGCCGCGTGGCAGGAATACGTCGAGGGGGAGGCGGACCTGGTCGTGGCCCGGTCCCGGGACGCGGCCGGCTGGGGGCCGGTGCACCTGCTGGATGCGGACGTGGACGCCTTTCGCACGGCCGTGGCCGAGGACTCCGAGGGGCGGATCTGGGTGGTCTGGTCCGTCCAGGTGGAAGGGAACTGGGATCTCTACGCGCGGGTTTTCGACGGGCAACGTTGGTCGTCCCGCCAGCGGCTCACGGATCATCCGAGTCCCGATGTCTACCATCGCGCCGACACCGATTCGGAGGGACGGCTCTGGCTGGTCTGGCAGAGGACCATCGACGGCGTGACCCAGATCGTGGCCCAGGATTTCGACGGCCGACGCTGGGGCCGGGAGATTCGAATCAGCGAGGGTCCGGCGGCCGGGGGGAACAACTGGTGGCCGTCGGTGGCGGCGGGCCCCAATGGTGATTTGGCCGTGGCCTGGGACGGCTACGCTTCCGGCAGCTACGACATCTATCTCAGGCTGCGGCGGTCGGGACGGTGGCAGGAAGTCCGGAAGGTGGCTGCAACGCCCCGCTTCGAGGCCGGCGCCACGGTGGCCATGGACGGCCGGAGCCGGGTCTGGATCGCCTGGCACGAGTCGGGTCCGCAGTGGGGCAAGGACACTGGGTGGCTCGTCGATCAAAGCGGCCAGTCCAAGGGGACGGAGCTCTACGAGACCCGGACGCTGCGGGTGGCCTGCCTGGCCGACGGCCAATGGATGACCACCCTTCAGGATCCCGCGATTCACCTGGGAGAGGGGAAATGGGAGATGCCCCATCTCCAGTTGGATGCGTCGGGTCATCCCTGGCTGCTGGTCCGCCACCTGACGATGCGCCAGGCCGAGGGCCGGGGGCGCTACTTCGCCTCCTGGGTGATCGCCTGCCTGCGATACGACGGGTCCCGGTGGACTCGTCCCACGACACTCTTCAAGAGCGCCGGCCGGAACGACATGATGCCGGTGTCCGCCCTGGACTCCGACGGGCGCGTCTGGGCCGCATGGCCCACCGATAATCGGACCACCAAGTCTTATCTGGCAAACCATGGTCAGGTCATGGTGGGGCTGTTGGGCCAGGGAGAATCCGCCCCTATCGAAATGTCTCCCCTCCAGCTTCCAGCGGTCGAACCCTTCGAACCGGTCCATCCGGACGAGCCCGGGGATCTGGAGCGAATCCGGTCCTACCGGATCCGTTCCCGAGGCCGCAGCTATTCCATTTACCGGGGCGACCTGCACCGCCATACCGACATCTCCCTGGACGGCGGGGGGGACGGCTCCCTCGTCGACGCCTATCGATACGCCCGGGATGCGGCGGGGATGGACTTCCTGGGGGTCACGGACCACAACCACGAGATCGTAGAACCTTACAACTGGTGGCGGAATCAGAAGGTCGCCGACCTCTTCCAACTGGAGAACTTCGCCGCTTTCTACGGTTACGAGCGGAGCCTCGAATTCCCCAACGGCCACCGCAACGTCTTCTTCATTCGCCGCGGAACCTCGATCCTCCCCATCGAGACCGCCGAGCACCTGGGTCTGGAAGGATCCGAGAGGCTCTTCTGGCACCTCCGGCGCAAGAACGGGACCTCCATTCCCCACACCATCGCCAGCGGGTCCGGCACCGACTGGCGGGACAACGATCCCAAGGTGGAGCACCTGCTGGAGATCTTCCAGGGAATGCGGGACACCTACGAATACCCGGGAGCCCCCCAGCCCATGACGGTTCGGCCCAGTGCCACGCTGGAGGAGGACAACCGGCCGTTTCGTCGGCTGGGGACGGCCTGGAGCGCGCTGGAGAAGGGCTACAAGCTGGGTTTCATCGCCTCCTCGGATCATCTCTCCACCCACATCAGCTACGCCTGTCTGCTGGCCGAAGAGTTGACGCCGGAGGGACTCCTGGAGGCCATCCGCGCCCGGCGGGCCTACGCCGCCACCGACAACATCATCCTGGATGTGCGATTCGTTGGATCGGACGGGGAGCACTTGATGGGGGAAGCCTTCCAGAGCGCCACTCCGGTTCGAATCACCGCCGATTTGGTGGGAACGCGGCCCATCCGCCGCGTGGACGTCATCAAGGACAACCGGATCGTCTACTCGGTGACCCCCAGTCAGAAGCGAGTCGAGTTCCAGTACGTGGACAACGCTTCCGCGCCGGGGGAGAGCTACTACTATCTTCGCGTTATCCAGGAAGATGGGGAAATGGCATGGGGATCTCCGGCCTGGGTCGACTACCAGCCTTGATTTCCCCTGTCATTCCAAGAATGTCGTTCCGGAGAAGGCTCGGATCAGATGATCATCGATGCCCACGCTCATGTGTTTCCGCGTCTGGGCACCGACTCGGGTGACCAGGCGGCGGAGACCCAGTTGCAAATCATCCAGCATCACGTGCAGTTCCACTCCCAAGGCTGGCGCCGGCGCCGCGACGGTTTGCGTGCCGATGACTCACCGCTGATGCCGGCCGGCGATGGCATTGTGGATATGCCGGACGTCGATTTCCGCATTGCGAAACATGGCCAGTTGGAATGCACCGTGGATGGAGAAGACTACTATCTGCAGTGGTATCCCTGTTGGTCGCAGGACATGGCGGCTCCGCCCGAGCTCATGATCGCCTACATGGACTACCTGGGTGTGGATATGGCGGTCCTGCAACACGACCATATCTACGGCAGCCTCAACGAGATCCTGGGCGACTGCATGAACCGGTATCCGGGACGGTTCCTTCCCCTGGCTCAGATCCGGGAGTGGGAGGCGGATCAGGAACTCCAATGGTGTCGATTGGAGCACGCCGTCGAGACCCTGGGTTTGAGGGGACTCTATTTCGCGGTGGAATCTTTGGCCTTCACCGGCTGGGCCGATCGCCTCGACGACGCCAAGTTCGAACCCCTGTGGGAAACGGTCCGCCGCTTGGAGATTCCGGTGTTCTGGTACCTCTACACGAGTCACCGGAATCGGCTCGGCAGCTACCTGGAGCAGGTCGTCCGTCTGGACCGCTGGGCCAAGTCGCACCCGGATATTCCCTGCGTCTACACCCACGGCATCGAGACCATCGTCATGCGTCCTCCCGAAGAGCGATTCGACATCCCGGTGGAAGTCCTGACCTGCCTCAAGAACCCGAACCTGAGCCTGGAAGTCATGCTGCAGCTGATGGCGCCCGACACCGAGTACCCATTCCCGTGGGCACAAGACATGCTCAAGCGGTTGTACGACGAGCTGGGACCGGAAAAGCTGATCTGGGGTTCGGATATGCCGGCGGCCGAACGCAGTGTCACCTACCGGCAGGCAATGGACTATGTTCGGCTGCACGCCGAGTTCATGTCCGAGGAAGACAAGTCGCTCTTCTTCGGCGGAAATGCGGCACGTCTGTTCGGGCTGGAATGGATTTAAAAGGGGGACAGTCCATTTTTCACGATCTACAGGCCGGATCGTTCCAAGCCCTCCACCGCGTTTTGCCGGCTCCCATCAGGTTCCAGGAGAATGATCGCCGGGAGGACGGGTGCTATACTTCGGCCACCAGACAATTGTGCCGCTTCGTGTGGCACCCATCCTGCAGGAGTTGAAACCGATGCGAGACCACCGCCGCAACACTTGGATCCCGGGTTTCGTCGCCTGCCTGTTCACGATTCTGGTTCCGCTTTCGGCAGCATCCGGTCCGCAGTCACCCGAGGGCTTTACCGCACTATTCGACGGCAAGACCCTGGCCGGTTGGAAGGGGTTGGTGGAAAACCCGATCAAGCGTGCCGCGATGTCGTCGGCCGAGCTGGCGGAGGCTCAGAAGAAGGCCGATGAGCGCATGCGGGCCCACTGGAGAGTGGTTGACGGCGTTCTGGAGTTCGACGGCCAGGGAGACAGCCTGTGCACCGCCGGGGACTACGGCGACTTCGAGTTGTATGTCGATTGGAAGATCCTGGAAGGCGGCGACAGCGGCATCTACCTGCGCGGCAGCCCCCAGATTCAGATCTGGGATACGGAGTTCGAGAAGTACCGCAGGCACGGTAACGACAAGGGCTCGGGAGCGCTGTGGAACAACAAGATCCATCCCCGCTTTCCCCTGGTGAAGGCGGACCTGCCTGTGGGCCAGTGGAACACCTTCTACATCAAGATGGTCGGCGAGCGGGTCACCGTGAAGCTCAACGGGAAGTTGGTGACCGACCAGGTGGTGATGGAAAATATTTGGGACCGGTCCCAACGGATCTATCCTCGGGGCCAGATCGAGCTGCAGAACCATGGCAACCGGCTCTGGTTTCGCAACATCTACGTTCGCGAGCTGGACGGCGGGGCGCAATAGCGAGTCGGTCGAGCCGAACGGGCTGAGTCCCGGCGAATTCCTCCAACCCGGTCCCGGCGGCTCCGTTGATCTGGATCAATCCTCTCGGGACGCTCGGGGATCTCCTGCGGGTCGATAGTCCGGATTGCGTTTCGGCATCTGGGCTCCCACCGAATTTCTCCAATTCTCCAGATCTGCGGCCAGCTCGCGGGTCTTTTCGGGCCTGCTGGATGCCAGATCGTTGGATTCTCCCAGGTCGCGTGTCAGGTCGTAGAGCTCATACCGGTTCTCCAGCCCATAGATCCTCTCCTCGTGCCACTCCAGCAGCTTGTAACTTCCTTTTCGAACGGCGCTCGAGGGCAGGGCGCCGGAGCCGTGGTAGTGGGGGTAATGCCAGAAGAGGGAGGTGCGGTCCAGTGAGGCGGCCCCTCGCAGGAGCGGCAGCAGGCTCACCCCGTCGATTTCGCTGCCCTTCCCGACTCCTCCCGCGGCTTCCACAAAGGTAGGGAAGAGATCGACGCTGCTGACCGGCTCCTCAACCGCGCTGCCGGAGGCGATCACGTTCGGCCAGCGGGCGATCAAAGGCACTCGGATCCCTCCTTCGTACAGGTCCCCCTTGCCGGCCCGCAACGGATGGTTCGCATCGACCGTCTCGTCTCCCCGCATCCATTCCAATCCGCCATTGTCCGAGAAGAAGATCACCAGGGTCCTTTCGGACAGGTTCAACTCGTCCAGTTTGGCCAGCAGCCGGCCGACGCTGAGGTCCAGGGTCTCGATCATGGCTCCGATGACCGGGTGGTTGGTGGGGGCGTCGACGTCCGGCTTGGCCCGGTACTTGGAGATCAACGCCTCCTTCTCCACCAGCGGGGTGTGAACGCTGTTGTGCGAAACGAAGAGGAAGAAGGGCGTCTCCCGGTTCTCCTCCATGAACTCCAGGGACTTCTCGGTGATGATGCGGACGTTGTGGGCGTCGTTCTCCGGCGTCTGCCACTCCCTGGCCATGCGGGGGACCGGCTTGTAGGTAACGAAGTGCTGGTCGAAACCCTGCTTGTCCGGATTGAAGGGCAGGCTTCCGGGAGGGGTCTTGGCCTGGCTGAGGTGCCACTTGCCGAATGCGGCCGTGGCGTAGCCCATATCCTTCAGGGCCTCGGCGATCGTCTCCTCCTCCAGGGGTAAACGGCGGGTCCAGTCCGGCTCCGACAGCTTGATGGCCTCCCCGGCGTAGTCTCCGGGAGAGATGAACTGGGTGACGCGGAGTCGAGCCGGGTACTTGCCCGTCATGATGCTGGCCCGGGACGGGGAACAGATCGGACTGGCGGCGTAGGCGTCGGTGAAACGCGTCCCCTGGCGGGCCAGAGCGTCGAGATGAGGAGTCTCGTAGAAGCTGCTTCCGTAGCAACCCAACTGGTTCCAGCCCAGGTCGTCGGCCAGGATCAGGACGATGTTCGGCCTCTCAGGTATTCGGGCACAGGAGGAAGAGAGGCCCCCCAAGACGACCGAAAAAACCAGCCATAGCAGGGTCCGCAGTCCAGGTCGGCTCATAGGGGGCAATCCTCTCCACGCGGGGCAATCGGCCGGCAGTGCTTCCGGGAAGGACGCGGAGATCGACCGGAATTTTCGCTTTGGCGGCGCCGCGACAGCCAGGTCTCGGTTACCGGCACGTTCACCCTCAAGCCCCCAGGTATGACCTGACCTTCATCTCCGCCCGTAGAAGTCCCTCAGCTGCTTCACGTCGTCGGCGGGAGGAAACTGGAAGAAACCCGTGCGGCTCACGGGCGGCAGGCCCGTGAGCCGGCAGATGTCGTACATCATTTCCGCCATCTTGAAGCCGGTGACCATGCCGTCGATCACCGGGGCGCCGATTTCGCCGATGGCCTGGGCGCCGCGGTGGGTGAGAACGGAACCCATGAGGGTGCATCCCGAGATCAGCATCTCCGCGCCATCCTCCTGGACACACTGCCGGGACACCTCGACTGCGCGCCGGTAGACCTCGTCTTCCGGAGTCTTCTCCGGGTAGAGGTCATTGGCGTCGATGCCGATGGATCGGTGCGACGCCACTTTGCCGTCCAGGCCGTACTGTCTCAGGATCATGCGTTGGATGCGTCCATTCTGGTCGTCCACGGAGATCAGGGAGAAACGTTCACACATGGCGTACGCCATCAGTGCCGCCGACTCCAGCGTGGCCGTAACCGGGATGTCCACCAGAGAACGGGCTTCGTAGAGTCCGATGTCCAGGTTGCAGGAAATGAAGGCGGCGTCGCATCCGTCCTGCTCGGCCTGTGTCACCTGTTCCAGCGTCGCATCGGTGCACTTGTGCCGGAAGTACAGGAACTGGTTGTTCTTCAGAGGATAGGCGTCGGCGATGTTGACCATGTCGAAATCGGTGCCGCTTCGCTTGATCCGGGCCAGATTCTCCTGTCCCCTGAACTCGGTTCCGCCGAAGGGATTGATCACTCTGATTCGCACGATATCTCCTCTTTCAGGTCCGGGCAGGTGTCCCACCAGGGTCTCCTGGGTACGACTCGATGATACATGCGCGCCAAGTCCTGCCGAAACGCCCGGAATACAGTTGCCATCAGTGACTGTCCCCTTCTCAGGAGCTCCCTCACCGGCCCCGGTCCGGCGAAATCCTGCGTGAAAAGGAGTGGGGGTTTTCCTACCCCCACTCCCTCGGGGGGACTGAAAGTCCCCCTCCTATTCGCCCAACTCCGGCCCCACCGAGGCCCGGCGAAAGCAACCGCGGCGAAGAGGGGGACAAGAATGTCCCCCCTCCGAGGGCGCCCATGTTTTTCTCAGAGACAGGGACAGTCCGATTCTCCGGGTTGTTCCCCCCCGGCTCCCGGTCCCTCCGGTGACGTGGCTCAGTTCCCTCCCTCTCCGGTCCCTCGAAGGATCCATTCCGCGGCGTCGTGGTGGACTCTGTCGTAGGTGGTGTGGCCGTTTCGACTTTCCGAGGGGGTGATCACCAGCTTCAACGCATCCTTCGACCAGATGCCCTGCAAGGGCTTCATGTGATAAGGCGAAAGTTCCATGACCCTCAGGGCGAAGTCGATGGCGTGACCGCCGCCCACCCGCTCGTCGTTGTGTCCCATCTGGACAAAGAGGCGTCGCCCCGCCAGCTTCGGCGCCAACTCCATGACGTCCAGAGAACGGGCCGCAGCCTTGTCTCTGAAACCTTGGAATTCCCGCAACGCCAGCAGATCCGTGACCGGAGCGAAAGCGACTACGGTGCCGATCCGAGGATCGACGGCGGCGAAATGCAGGGCCAGGAAACCACCCCGGGAGGAGCCGTAGGCGACAATCCACTCCGGGTCCGTGATTCGTTTCCGGATCAGGTAGTCCAGGACGGATGTGGTTCTCTTCAGGAATTCAGCCAGGAAGTCCTCGCCCTTCTCCAGGCGGTCCCGCCACCCAGCGAGCCCGAACGGCTCGCCGGACCTCTGATCCTCTCCGTGGCAGGGACTGTCCAGGGCGACGGAGAGGAACCCGTGGCGAGCCAGGATCCAACATAGGGTGCCGGACCTGTCCTCCAGGCCCGCGCGCATCCCCCCTCCGAAGACAAGAACTGTCGGAGCGGGCCGCTCACCCGCCTCCCCCAGCAGAGCGAAACGGACCCCGGAAGGGGACTCCAATATCTTGACGCTCCCGGGCCTCTCCACCTCGGTCCGGGTCTGCCCGGGAAGAGGAGCCACGACGGCCAGGGCCAGAGAAACGTTGGCGATGATTCTCATTTGGATCTCCTTCTGCTTGACTTATGGTAGCTGCTCTCCTCCGTCTTGCCAGGTTCTCCCGATACCGTCCGGAGTTCATATTCGAATGACGCCCTTGCCGGTCCTGTTGAGGCACGCGGATCACTTCGACATTCCGCGGTTGCGGCGCCTGATGGCGAAGGCCAAGCGCGCACTGGAGGACGGCATCGGCGTCGTGGTGCTGGACCGATTGCCCCTGGATGAAATCGATCACGAGACGGCCCTCGCAGTGTCCTGGAGTCTGGGAACTCTCATCGGCCGCAACGTCGCCCAGAAATGGGACGGGACCATGCTCTACGACGTCACCGACAAGAGCCTGACGTCAACAACAACGACATCGCGCACTACCGCAGTGCGTTTCGGGATCCTCCCGACGCGCTCCACAAGCGGCACCTGGTGAGAACGTGGCATCGGAAGGCGGGACGGCCCTCGTACGACGGCTGAACCGAGACTTCATCCGGCTCCCTGCCGGTTCTGTTTGACCCAGCGGAACCCGATCTCTCTTGTTTACTTGCCACCACTGGTCCAGGATGGAAACACGATTCAGATCCATTTCGTCCGATGTTTCGGGTTTTCTCCGGGAGCCCGTTCTGAGCCTCAGGAGGCTCTTTGGCCCGACCTGTCGGCAGGCGCGCCTCCAATCCGGCATGACGCGGGATGAACGTCAACTTGCGAATCGAGCCTGAAGGCGTGATATCAGGCTTTTTTCAGGGACTGCAAGGAGGTCGAAATGAACAATAGTCCATCCGCGAAACGGTGCTTCAGGTGCAAGCCTGGACGAATGCTCGCATTGGCCACGGGTGTAGCTCTCCTTTTGGGGAATGGTTTCGCCACAGCAGGAAGCGGGCCGGTTCCAGACATCGGATCTCGACTGGAGCTGTTCGTGGACCATTACCTGATCCAGCGGATGGAGGGGGTCCGTCTCCAGTTGCATCATCCCCGGCCGGCGGAGGTGGCCATCCGATTCGACCGGCCCTGGGAAGATCTGGGCTCTGCCTTTCCCAACGTCGTGAAGGACGGGGAGGGCTACCACATGTACTACCGGGGCGTGGTCTGGAACCCTCAGACAGAGGAACTGATCGAGTCCACCTGCTACGCGTCGAGCTCGGACGGGATCCAGTGGTCCAAACCGAACCTGGGTCTGGTGGAGATCATGGGGACGCGGGACAACAACGCCCTGTTCGATTCCAGTGGATTCACTCCATTCCTGGATACCCGTCCCGGGGTGCCCCCCTCAGAGCGCTTCAAGGCGGTGAAGGCCCCGCCGAGATCGACACCCGAGACGGGCTCCCGGATCCTGGTCTCGGCTGACGGCATCCATTGGAGGAAGCTCCACGACCGGCCTTCCATCGAAGGCGCGAGTCTTTTCTGGAGTGAAACGGAAAATTGTTATGTGGCGTTCGGCCGTTCCAACGTCGAACTGGGATTGAAAATCAGGCTTCTGGGCGACGATCCCGCATCGTTCCGGTCCTTGCTCACCAGAAAGGGGGAGTTCTCCATTCTCGGTGGGGACCGGGCCGGCGACGACGCTTTCCGATATTCTGCGGACGGCGGCCGGACCTGGAAGAGAACCGGGGTGATCCGGACCATCCAGCGGGCCGTCTCTCAGGATCTGGTCCACTGGAGTGACTGGCAGACGATGAAATTCAGCCAGCACCCTCCCAACGTGAACGAACAGCTCTATACCAGCGCGACCCAACCCTACTTTCGAGCGCCCCATCTCTACATCGGTCTGGCCGCACGCTTCCTGCCCGGCCAGCAGGCCTTGAGCGATCAGGAGGGCCGGTCCCTCCAGCCGGATGGGATGCCCTGGTGGACCTGGAAGAACTGCTCGGACGCCATCCTCCTGACCAGCCGCGGAGGGGACAGTTATGAGCGGACCTTCCCCGAGGCCTTTCTGCGGCCGGGTCCGGGACTCGAGAACTGGGGAACGCGGACCAACTTTCCCGGAATCGGGATCGTCCCCACA
>JAJDTT010000060.1 GCA_022827025.1 Acidobacteriota bacterium | reverse complement strand
CGCGCAGGTCTGGAGGTGGGCAAGATCAGCGGCCCCGTGGGCACCTTTTCCCACCTCCCTCCCGAGGTCGAGGAGAAGGTCTGTGCCGCCCTCGGCATCGGTTATGCGGCCGCCTCCACCCAGACCCTGCAGCGGGACCGCCACGCCGAGTACCTGTGCACCTTGGCCATCCTGGGTTCGACCTACGACAAGATCGCCACCGAAATCCGCCATCTGCAGCGGACCGAAGTGGGCGAAGCCAGCGAGGCCTTCCGCACCGGACAGACCGGCAGCTCCGCCATGCCCCACAAGAAGAACCCCATCAGCTCCGAGAACGTGAGCGGACTTTCCCGGGTGCTTCGGGCCAACGCGCTGGCGGGGCTGGAGAACATCCCCCTCTGGCACGAGCGGGACATCTCCCACTCCTCGGTGGAGCGGGTCATTCTTCCCGACAGCACGACACTGGCCCACTACCTCACCCTGCGCCTGGGACGGGTGGTGGACAACCTGGTGGTGAACCGGGAGAGAATGCTGGCCAACCTGGAGTTGATGGGGGGGCTCGTCTATTCCGGCACCTTGTTGCTGAAGCTGGTCATGGCGGGCGTTCTCCGCAGCCAGGCCTACGAATGGGTCCAACGCAACGCCCTCCGGGTCTGGAACGAAAGGTGCGACTTCAAGACGCTGATCCTTGCCGATTCCGACATCCGATCCCACCTCTCGCCGAGCCAGATCGAGGCCGCCTTCGACCTCCGGCAGACTCTTGAGCACGTCGACACGGTCTTTGCCCGCGTGTTTCCCGAAGCATGAAGCTACGGCCCTTGTTTCCCTCCCAGGAAACCCTGGGCATCCACACCGACCTTTACGAATTGACCATGCTCGCCGCCTACTTCGAGGCGGGGTTCGACGAGGAGCGGGCCACCTTCGAGCTCTTTACCCGCCGGCTGCCGGCGGAGAGGAGCTTTCTGGTCGCCGCCGGTCTGGAACAGGCGCTGCACCAGGTGCTGAACGTGCACTTTCCGGAAGCCATCCTGGACTGGCTGCGGACTCTGGACGTCTTCCGCGACGTTTCTCCGGGATTCTTCGACTATCTCCGTGATTTCCGGTTCAGCGGCGATCTCTGGGCCTTGCCCGAGGGAACCCCATTCTTTCCTCACGAACCGGTTCTCCAGGTCCGGGCCCCCGTCATGGAGGCGCAACTCCTGGAGACCTACCTGATCGCGTCGATCAGCTACCAGACGACGGTGGCCACCAAGGCGAGCCTGCTCTGCCGCGCCGCCCGGGGCCGGCCGGTGATCGACTTCGGCAGCCGCCGCGCGCAGGGGCCCCAGGCCGGCCTCCTCGCGGCCCGGGCATCGTTCATCGGCGGCTGCGCCGGCACCAGCAACGTTCTGGCCGGACAGCAACTCGGCCTTCCCCTCTACGGCACCATGGCCCACTCCTTCATTCAATTCTTCGACGGCGAGAAGCACGCCTTCGAGGCCTTCCAACGGTCGTTTCCCCGGCACACGATTCTGCTTGTGGACACCTACGACACGCTCCGCGGCGTCAGGAACGCCCTCAGCCTCGCCTCGCCGCCTCAAGGACTGCGGGTGGACAGCGGCGACCTGGGCCGGATGGCGCGTGCGGCCCGCACGCTCCTGGACCGGAGCGGACACCACGAGACGCGGATCCTGGTCAGCGGGGATCTGGACCCGGAGAAGGTCAAGGCGCTGACGGAGGGGGAAGCGCCCATCGACGGCTACGGCGTGGGAACCAACCTGGTTGTCTGTCCGGAAGCCCCCACCTGCGACCTCGTCTACAAGCTGGTGGAGCGGATCCACGAGGGCCGGATCCTGCCCCGGATGAAGATCAGCGGGGACAAGGCGTCGTTTCCCCTGCGGAAGGAACTGTATCGTCTCCGGGAGGGCCGGGAATTCCTTGGGGACCTCTTGGCGGCCGAGGGGGAAGCCGCACCGGCCGGACACTCTTCGTTGCTGGTTAAATACGTGGAGGCCGGCGAGGCAACCGTCGATCTTCCCGGCGTCCGCCAGGTGAGAGACGACGCGCGGACCCAGATGGCTGGCTTGCCGGATCGATTGTGGAAACCGCAGGGCGAGCCGTATTCCGTCCGGCACAGCCCACGGCTGGAGGAGGCGGAACGCTCACTTCGGAGGTCGCATCTCTGAGATCTCCGGCGGCGCCGCGGCCTCTTCCACGGTCAACCGGCGGCACACCACCGACGCCTCCCGGAGGAGCCGAAACGAACTCCCGGAAAGCGGATACTCCAAGTTGTAGACCACCTCGCTCACCCCCGAGTTGATGATCATCTTGCTGCAGGTCAGGCAGGGGGAGTAGGTCGTATACAGAACGCCCCCGTTTACGCTGACGCCATGGTAGGCCGCCTGGGTGATGGCATTCTCCTCGGCATGGGAACAGAGGCACTCGTCCAGTTGCGTGCCGCTGTCCGCCAGTCCGGCGCAGCGCGGGCAACCCCCCTCGAAACAGTTTTTCGTGCCGCGGGGAGTGCCGTTGTAGCCCGTCGATATGACCCGCAGATCGCGCACGATGATGGCGCCCACCTTGCGCTTGATGCAGTTGCTCCGGAGCGCGACCACCTGCGCCAGCTTCATGAAATAGGGATCCCATCCGGGCCGGGTCATCTTGGGAGCCGTTCGCTTCAACCACTCGGCGACCTCGCTGCGAAGGTCCTGCTTGGTACCGTTGTTGGCGAAGCTGACGTTGGCCAACCGGCCGGTGGCCAGGAGCTGCTGCCCCTGCGTGTCCGGACTGGACAGCTCCTGCCGCTCCAGCTCGAGAAACCGCTCCAACGTGACGGGATCATTCTCGCGGGCTCGGGCGCAGACGCGCTGATGTCGAACTTCGACCTCCGCCTCCACCTCCACCAGGTAGAAATCGGGCTGCCGTGAAAAGGCCCGGACCTCCGAAGGGTGGCGAAAGGAGTCCACGACATAGTTCCGATCGGCGTGCAGCTTCGAAAGGATCTCCTGCGCCAGGTGGTCGTTGCCGTACTTGGACCGGAGCTCCCTCCCGACATGGATGAGACGGGGCCGCGTCACTTCCGCCCCCTGACGGGTGATCTCGTCGCGGATGACGTCCGAGAGGGACCAGAAGCCGAAGCCCTTGGTCTGCAGGTAGTCGGCCACGACGCCCTTGCCGGAACCGTTGCGACCGGTGAGGCCAATGATCACGAACCCCTTATAGCACACGGGGAAGCGGGAAATGGCGGGGTGGCCCTGGAGATTCCGGTTTGCCCGTCACGCGCCCCGGGCGCGCCGCAACGGCGGCAGGTTGGCCGGCCGGCCGGTTCGGGCGCCTCCGAATGGGGACTGCTATATTCGTCTCCGTGGCGGAAAATGTCGATTTCATGCGTCTCGACGACCTGCTGTCGCAGGAGGAGCGGCTGATTCGAGACAGCGTCCGGGGCTTCGTCGAAGAACAGGTCCTGCCCATCATCGAAGACCATTTCCAGGCAGGCACGTTTCCGCTGCAACTGGTCGATCCCATGGCTCGCCTCGGCTACCTCGGCGCCAGCCTGACCGGTTACAACTGCGCCGGCCTGAAACCGGTGGGCTACGGCCTCATCATGCAGGAGCTGGAGCGGGGCGACAGCGGCCTGCGCAGCTTCGTCTCCGTCCAGAACGCCCTGGTCATGTATCCCATCCACCGCTTCGGCAGCGAGGAGCAACGAGCTTGGTGGCTGCCACGGCTCCAGGGCGGGCGGGCCATCGGTTGCTTCGGCCTCACCGAGCCCGACTTCGGATCGAATCCTGCCGGGATGCGGACGAAGGCGCGCCGTGACGGCGGCGGTTTCGTGCTGAACGGAAACAAGGCCTGGATCACCAACGGCAGCATCGCCGACGTCGCCATCGTCTGGGCGCGCCTGGAGGGAGAGGGCATCCGCGGATTTCTGGTGGAACGCGCCGACCCGGGCTTCTCCGCCAGGGACTACCGCCACAAGCATTCGTTGCGAGCCTCGGTCACCTCCGAGTTGGTCCTGGACGACTGCTGGATTCCGGAAGACCGTCTCCTGTCCGGGACGACCGGCCTGAAAAGCGCCCTCATGTGCTTGAACAAGGCCCGGTACGGCATCGCCTGGGGCGCTCTGGGCGCGGCCATGGCCTGCTTCGAAACCGCCCGGCGCTGGACGCTGGACCGTCGCCAGTTCGGCGGCCGCCCCATAGCGAGCCATCAGCTCGTCCAGCAGAAGCTCGTCTACATGTTGACCGAGATCACCAAGGGCCAGCTTCTCACCTACCGGCTGGGACAACTCATGGATCGCGGCCAGTGCCGGCACGATCAGATTTCGATGGCGAAGCGCAACAATGTCGCCGTCGCGCTCCGGATCGCGCGCCTGGCCCGGGACCTGTTGGGCGCCAACGGCATCTTGTCCGAGTATCCGGTGTTTCGCCACATGTCGAACCTGGAAACGGTTTCGACCTACGAGGGAACCCACGACATCCACACCCTGATCCTGGGCCAGTCCATCACGGGAATCCCCGCTTTCGAGTAACCTGGAATTGGATCCGGCTTCCGATTTAGAATGGTGGGCGAATCGACGAGCAAAATCGAAAGAAGGAGAAACACATGCCATATCCTGAACAATGGGTGACCCCGATGCGGCAGGAACTGACCCGAATCGGCGTCGAAGAGCTGCGCACGGCGGAAGACGTGGACCAGGCGATTACCGGAGAGCAGGGCACCGTTCTGGTGGTCGTCAACTCCATCTGCGGCTGCGCCGCTGCCCGGGCCCGTCCCGCGATCGCGGACGCGCTCAGTTCCGAGCCCAAGCCGGACCGCCTGACCACGGTGTTCGCCGGCCAGGACCTCGAGGCGACGGCCCGGGCCAGGGAGTACTTTTTCCCGTACCCGCCATCTTCTCCCAGCATCGCGTTGCTGAGCGACGGCAAGCTGGTCTACATGATGGAGCGCCACCTGATCGAGAGCCGGGAAGCCTACGAAATCTCCCGGGATCTGCGGGAAGCCTTCGGCCGGCATTGCGCCAAGGCGGAAACCGCGACTTCCTGAAAAGCTCTCCGGCGCTATTCGGTCTCTTCGTACTTGTCCTTGATGGCGTCCAGGACTCCAGGGTCCTGTAGAGTCGTCGTGTCGCCGACGACCCGGCCCTCGGCGACGTCCCGGAGCAGGCGCCGCATGATCTTCCCGCTGCGGGTCTTGGGCAACTCCCCCGTGGGGATCAGGGTATCGGGCCGGGCTATGGGCCCGATCTTTTCTCCCACGTGGAGCTTGAGTTCGGTGATCAATTCCGGCGACGCCGCCTGATCCCCCCGGAGGGTGACGAAGGCGCCGATCGCCTGGCCCTTGATTTCGTGGTTGATCCCGATGACGGCCGCCTCGGCCACACTGGGATGGCTCACGAGCGCGCTCTCCACCTCCATGGTCCCGATTCGGTGACCGGCGACGTTCAGGACGTCGTCGACGCGGCCCAGCAGCCAGAAATAGCCGTCCTCATCCCGCTTGGCTCCGTCTCCCGTGAAGTAGATTCCGGGGAACTGCGACCAGTACTGGTCGTACCATCGCTCCGCGTCGCCCCAGATGGTTCGCGCCATGGCGGGCCAGGGGCGCTTCAGTACGAGGTAGCCGCCCCCGCCCAGAGGCACGGATTCCCCCGCCTCGTCCACGATGTCGGCCTCCACGCCGGGGAAGGGGAAGGTTGCCGAGCCAGGTTTCAAGACCGTCATCCCCGGCAACGGAGTGATGAGGGTCATGCCCGTCTCCGTCTGCCACCAGGTGTCGACGACCGGCGTTCGACCGGAACCGATGTTGTCCCGATACCACACCCAGGCCTCCGGATTGATGGGCTCTCCCACCGTTCCCAGGAGCCGGAGGGAGCTCAGGTCGTGGCCCGCGGGATGCTCCGCCCCCCACTTCATGAACGCGCGGATCGCGGTGGGGGCCGTGTACAGAATGTTGGCCCGGTATTTCTCGATGATCTGCCAGAAACGGTTCTTCCCGGGGTAATCGGGCGCCCCTTCGTACATGATGGAGGAAGCGCCGTTGGACAAGGGGCCATAGACGATGTAGCTGTGCCCCGTGACCCAACCCACGTCGGCGGCGCACCAATAGGTGTCCTCGTCCTTCAGGTCGAACACGTACTTGGCGGTCGTGTGGACGCCGACCAGGTAGCCGCCGGTGGTGTGGAGCAGGCCCTTCGGCTTCCCCGTAGTGCCGGAGGTGTACAGGATGTAAAGCGGATGTTCACTGTCCAGCGATTCGGGCTCGACGGTGTCCGTCCCGCTGGCATCCATTTCGTCGTGCCACCAACGATCCCGGCCTTCCACCATGGAAGCCTGTTCGGGCGGCGCCACCCGGTTCACAACCAGCACGTTCTCGATGCTGGGACAACCTTCCAATGCGCGATCGGCGTTCCCCTTCAGGTCCACCACCTTGCCGCGGCGCCAGGCCCCGTCGGCCGTAACCAGGAGTTTGGCGTGGCAGTCCACGATGCGGTCGCGCAGCGACTCGGGGCTGAAGCCGCCGAACACGACGGTGTGGGGCGCACCAAGCCGCGCGCAGGCCAGCATGGCGATGGGGAGTTCGGGAACCATTCCCAGATAGAGCGCGACCCGGTCTCCCTTTTGGACGCCCAACCGCCTCATGGCGGCGGCACAACGATTGACCTCGCGGTACAGCTCCTGGTACGTCAGCACGCGCGTGTCGCCGGGTTCGCCTTCCCAGATGATGGCCGCCTTGTTCTTTCTCCACGTCTTCAGGTGCCGGTCGACACAGTTGTAGGAAACGTTGACCCGGGCCCCCAGAAACCACTTCGTGGTGGGCGGGTCCCACTCCAGAACCGTATCCCAGTCCTCAAACCAGTCGATGGCCCGGGCCATCTCGCTCCAGAAACCCTCCGGGTCCCCCAGTGCCCGTTGATAGACCTCCGGATCGCTCCAGTTGGCGTGGGAGGTGAACTCGGCCGCGGGAGCGTACCGCCGGTCCTCCGTCATCAATGCAGATATGGTTCCCTCTTTCTCGCTCATCTCAGGTTCTCCTCAATTGCAGGCCGTTTTCCCAGCCTGGAAGGTCTTACGGTTCGAATGTGGCGGCGTGCTCCGAGTGCGCGGCGGATGACTCCCGGAGAGCCGCAATATACGGCAGGTTGCGATACATCTGATTGTAGTCCAGGCCATATCCGACGACGAAGCGGTCGGGAACATCGAAGCCCACGTAGTCGGGGCGGGCGGGAAACTGCCGGCGGCTCGGCTTGGACAAGAGTGCGCAGAGCCTCAAGGAAGCCGGTTTCCGCTCCGGCAGCCATCGGAACAGAAAGGCGGCGGTGCGGCCCGAGTCGACGATATCCTCAACCAGGATGACGTGCTTGCCCTCGATGTCATCCTCCAGGTCCTTGTCCAGTGTCAACGGGCCCACCGAGGCCATGGCGGCGCCATAGCTCGAAACCGACAGGAAATCCATGGTCAGGGGAAGGGTCAACTCCCGGACCAGGTCGGCGTGAAAAATCGCCGCTCCCTTGAGGACACCGACAAAATGCGGCTCCCTGCCCTGGTAATCAGCCTCGATGCGGCGAGCCATTTGGGCGACACGTTGCCGGATCTCCACCTCCTCAATGAGGACTTCGAGTCCGTTTACCCGGCTTTGCGACACGGCTTGATCATAGCACAGGCCGTTTCCGCCCTCCGGCGGGGATAGTGCTACAATGTCGCGGAACAGGGGGACCGCTTTGTGAATGCCGATGTCGAACACATCGAGAAGGTTTACAATTGGTACTCTCGTTTCTACGACCTCCTTTTCGGGCCCATCTTCCGTAGCGGACGGGAAATGGCCCCCCTCCTGCTGGACCTGACGGCAGGCTCTCGCCTCCTGGAAGTGGGCGTGGGAACCGGCCTCTCTCTCCCGACGCTCCCACGAAACATCCGGATAACGGGTGTCGACCTGTCCGAGAAGATGTTGGAGCAGGCGCGGCGGCGGACGAAGGAATTGCGGCTGGAAAACGTCGAGCTGCTGAAAATGGACGCGACCCGGCTCGACTTTCCCGACGGCAGCTTTGATCGAATCCTCGCCGCCTATTTCATCTCCGTGGTCCCGGACCCCGTGATGGTGATCGAGGAAATGAAGAGGGTCTGCAAAAAGGGGGGCTACCTGGTCTTTCTGAACCACTTCCGCAACGAGAATCCTGTCCTGGGCTCCCTTGAGGCGCTCATTTCCCCTCTTTGCTACCGGATTGGATTCCGAACCGATCTGGACCGAAAGAAGCTGCTGCGCGAGTGCGGGCTGGAAATCGAGTCGGAAATGCCCATCGACTTCCTGGGCCATTGGAAGGCGATCCGCTGCATCAATCCCTGAGAAAACAGCTGGCCCCGGCCACGAGTGGCGGTCAGGCGCGGGGAATGGGCAACTGGGGGAATCTGGAGGCGAGGCGCGCCGACTATCTGTGACGCTGTTGCTTCAGGAACTTCTTCCGGGCTCTCTTCCGGGCCAAGGCCTGCTTGAGGCGCCGTTTCTCGCCCGGTTTCAGATAATAGGAATGGCGCTTGACATCCTTGATGATGTCCTCCTGCTGCACCTTTCGCTTGAAGCGCCTGAGGGCGCTTTCCAGGGGCTCACCATCATGAATGAAAACGTATGCCACTGAGTTCCACCTTTCCCGGAGGCGACAATATAGTCCCGGTTCGACCCTCGTGTCAACGGAGATGGGCAACGGGCGATGCGGGGGCGCCTAATCCTTGTCGGCGTAGAAATCCCGCTTCTGCCTGAGCCGGACAATCAGCTCGACGGCCTTCGGGTAGCCCGTCTTGTCCAGGACGCCGGCAATCTCAATGGCCTTGTCCAGTTCGCCCGTGTATTCGAAACTCTCGATCATGCTGAGTCGGCACTGCAGCAGGCATTCGCCGCAGCGGCCCAGCTCCCGGGTCTTCTCAAAGAGACGGAGCGCCTCCCGGTGGTCCCCCCGAATCTGGGCGATGGTCCCAAGATAGACATGCGCCTGTTGCGACAGGTGGTCCGACGCGTCGCCCGCCGCCGCCAGCATGTCGCGTTCCGACTCGTCAAGCTGTTCCAGCTTGAGCAGCGCACGGCCCCGCTTGTAGAGAATTTCCCTTCGCTCCTCGGGGGGCAGCCGCCGGTCCAGAACCAGGGACCAGTACTTCACCGCGGCGGCCAGATCACCTTCGCCGGCTTCGTGGATCTCCGCCAGGCGAATGAGCGCCTCATTGACACGGGGGCTGTCGGGATAGAGGGAGAGCAGCTCCTCCAGGCGCGCACGGCACTGCGTCAGGTCGTAGTGGTGGGAGTAGTGGATGGAGGCGATCTCCCAGAGGGCTTCCGCAGCATACGGGCTGTCGGGGTGAAGGCGCCGGATCGTTTCATAGGCGCGGGTCGCCGGCCGGTACTCGCCGGCCAGCCACATCTCCCGGGCCCTCTCGAATTCTGCTCCCGCCTGGTCGCGGCCGTAGAGGAGCAAAATCGCGGCCGCTGCGACGAGAACCAACCAGGGGACCGCGAGCCTCATGCGGAAGCCTCCGAGTCCACCTCTCCGGCACCGTCGGCCACCAGACTCACATCGGCCACTGTGTCTCCATCTCCCAAATCCATCAGCTTCACGCCAAATGCATTGCGCCCCGTCATCCGAATGCTATCCGCCTCCAGACGTATGATCTTGCCCTTTGCGGTGATGATGATCAACTCCGCACCCGGTCCCACCGGGAACGTCCCAGCGACCTTGCCGTTTCGACCGCTGGTCTTGATATTGATCACGCCCTGACCCCCCCGCCCCTTCGGAGCATACTCGCTGACTGGGGTCCGCTTTCCGAAGCCCTGTTCGGTCACTGCCAATATACTTTCGTGATTTCTTCTAATGACACCCATGCTGACGACCGAGTCGCCTCCTTTGAGCCGGATGCCCCACACGCCCCGAGCGACGCGTCCCATCTCCCGGACCTGTTTTTCCGAGAACCGGGCGGCCTTGCCCTGTTCCGTGCAAAGAAGAATATGGTCGTCGCCGCTGGTTCGGCTCACCACGATCAGCTCGTCCCCCCGGGCCACCGCACATGCGATGATCCCCTTCGCCATCGGTCTGGAGTAAGCCCCCAACGCTGTCTTCTTGACCCGCCCCTGGCGCGACGCCATGACGATGAACCCCGGGGTCTTGAAGTCCTGCACGGCGATCATGTCCGCCACCTTCTCGCCCCGCTCCAGTTTGACCAGATTGACGATCGGCTTCCCTTTGCCGGCGGCGCCCACATCAGGAATCTCGTACACCTTCAGCCAGTAGACTCTCCCCTGGTTCGTGAAGATCAGGATGTAACTGTGAGTGGAGGCGACGAAAAGATAGTCGACGACGTCGTCTGCCGTGCGCGTCGACATGCCGATCCGGCCCTTGCCGCCGCGATGCTGGCTGCGGTAGATGTGCAGCGCCGTCCGCTTGATGTAGCCGCCATGCGTGGCCGTGATGACGACCTGCTCCTCGGCGATGAGGTCCTCGATGGACAGGTCGATGGCCTCGTCCAGGATGACGGTGCGGCGCGGCGAGTGGTACGCCTCCTGGATCTCCATCAGTTCGCCTCGAATCACCCGCCGGAGCTCGGCCTCGTTGGTGAGAATCTTCTTCAGTTGCGTGATGCGGCGTCGAATCTGCTCCAGCTCTTCCAGGATCTTGTCCCGCTCCAGGCCTGTCAGGCGCTGCAACCGCATGTCAAGAATGGCCTGGGCCTGGATTTTGGTGAATTCGAAGCGCTGCATCAATTGTGTCCTGGCCTCGGCCGGCGTCCTCGACCCCCGGATCAGGGCGATCACCCGGTCCAGGTGATCCAGGGCCTTGGCGAGCCCTTCCAGGATGTGCGCCCGTTTCTCGGCTTTTCTCAGGTCGAACTGCGTCCGTCGCCGGACGACGATCCTGCGATGGGACAGGAAGTGGTTCAACGTTTCCTTGAGGGTGAGCACCTGGGGGCGCCCTCCCGCCAGGGCCAGCAGGATGATCCCGAACGAATTCTGCATCGGCGTCAGCTTGTAAAGCTGGTTCAGGACAACTTGCGGTTGCTCCCCCCGCTTGAGCTCGATGACGACCCGCATCCCGTCTCGATCGGACTCGTCTCTCAGGTCACTGATCCCCTCGATCCTCTTGCTTCGGACCAGCGCGGCAATCGTCTCGATGAGCTTTGCCTTGTTGACCTGATAGGGAAGCTCATCGATGATGATGGCCTCCTTGTCTTTTCCCACTTTTTCGATGGCGGCCTTGGCCCGCAGTTGGATGATGCCGCGGCCCGTGGCATACGCATTCCGGATGGCGTTGCGGCCGGAGATGATCCCCGCGGTCGGAAAGTCCGGACCGGGAATCCGCTGCATGAGATCGGCGAGGCTCGCTTCCGGGCGGTCGAGCAGAAGCAACAATCCGTCGATGACCTCCGCAAGGTTGTGAGGAGGAACATTGGTTGCCATCCCCACGGCAATCCCGGACGCGCCGTTCACCAGGAGGTTGGGGTAGCGTGCCGGCAGCACCTCGGGTTCCTCCAACGACTCGTCGTAGTTGGCCTGGAAATCGACCGTCTCCTTCTCGATATCCGCCAGGATCTCCCCGGCGATCCGCGCCATTCGGACCTCGGTGTAACGCATGGCTGCCGGAGAGTCCCCGTCGATGGACCCGAAATTTCCCTGACCGTCGATCAACATCTCCCGCATGGAGAAGTCCTGAGCCATCCGGACGAGGGCGTCGTAGACGGCCGCATCACCATGGGGATGGTACTTTCCGATGACCTCGCCAACGACCCGCGCCGACTTCTTGTGGGGGCGGTTCCTGGTGTTGTTCAACTCGCTCATGGCGTAGAGGATGCGCCGGTGGACCGGCTTCAAACCGTCTCGGACGTCCGGCAGGGCCCGGCCCACGATGACCGACATCGCGTAGTCCAGGTAGGAGGCCTTCATCTCCGCTTCGATGGTGACCGGGATCTCCCGGCCCTGGTACTCTCTCATCGACTCGTTCCTCCGGTCGCAGCCACTCGAAAGATCACGATGCGCGGACTGGGCAGTGTACGGTTGCGGAAAGGAGCGGCAAGCAGGTCACGGCAGAAACGCTGAGGCTCCAGCGTACCGACCCCCACCGCAAGCGCCTAAACGTCCAGGTTCTTGACGTTCAGTGCGTTGTCCTCGATGAATTGCCGCCGCGGCGCCACGTGTCCGCCCATGAGGACATTGAAGATGTCGTTCGTCTCGACCATGTCCTCGATGTCTACCCGCAACAACGTCCTGGTGTCGGGGTCCATGGTCGTTTCCCAGAGCTGGTGCGGATTCATCTCCCCCAGCCCCTTGTAACGCTGAATGCCCAGCTTCCGTTTGCCGGCCGCCATGAAGTACTCGATCAGCTCCGCAGCCGTGGCCAGCGTCGTCTCCTTGCTATCGGTCCGTGCCAAGCTGGTGTTGTGCTGTACCAGGAAAGGGGAGTCTTCCAGGATGTCCGCCTTCCGGCGAAGCTGAGCCAGGCGCTGGCATTCGCCTGAAACGGCAAATTCGTGGTTCAGGACCATGCCCTCGGAATGCCCGTTCCGCAGATGCAGCTCGTAGAAACGCCGCTCCTCGTTGAACGAGGTTTCGGCGTGGAAGCCCAAGGTCCGGAAACGCGCCGCCAATTCGGCCATTTCGGATCCGTTTCCGAAGACCCTGCGTGCCACCGTCTCATGAGCCTCGGTCCCCGACACGCTGCTGAAAAAATCCAGGAACTCACCCACCACACCATTTCCCTCGTAGCGGCGGCTGAGCGTTTCGAGACGCTGTTGAAACTCCATCAGCGACTCAAGTTGCCCGATCAGTTCCTTTCCTTCGAGCGTGCCGCCCGTTTTCGGCCGGACGATTCGGATTCCGTCCGTCGCTCTGCCGAGCACAAACCGGGTCAGATCCCGCTCGTTCTGGAGATAGGTTTCCTGCTTTCCCCGTTGAATGCGGAACAGGGGCGGCTGGGCGATATAGACATGGCGGTTCCGGATGAGCTCGGACATCTGCCGAAAGAAAAACGTCAGCAGCAGAGTTCGGATATGGCTCCCGTCCACGTCCGCGTCGGTCATGATGATGATCTTGTGATACCGGAGCTTGGCCAGGTTGAAATCGGCGCTGCCCACGCCCGCGCCGATCGCCGAGATCATGGTGATGATCTCCTGGTTGCTCAGCACCTTGTCGAACCGGGCCTTCTCGACATTGAGGATTTTTCCCTTGATGGGAAGGATCGCCTGAAACCGGCGGTTCCGGCCCTGCTTGGCGGACCCTCCCGCCGAATCTCCCTCGACGATGAAGATCTCCGAAAAGCGCGGATCCCGCTCCTGGCAATCGGCCAGCTTGCCGGGTAGCGAGAGGTTGTCGAGAGCACTCTTGCGCCGCGTCAACTCACGCGCCTTCCTGGCAGCCTTCCGCGCTCTCGCCGCGTCCGTCGCCTTGTTCACGATCCGCCGGGCAAGGCTGGGATTCTGCTCCAGGAACAGACTGAGGCCCTCATTGCACACCGCCGCCGTGATCCCCTTGATCTCACTGTTCCCCAGCTTCGCTTTGGTCTGGCCCTCGAACTGGGGATTGGGAATCTTGATGCTGACGACGGCGACGAGCCCCTCTCTGACGTCTTCGCCCGACAGGTTCTGTTTCAGATCCCGAAGCAGTTTGTTGCTGGAGGCATAGGAATTGATGGTGCGGGTGAGTGCCGCCTTGAACCCCACCATGTGGGTGCCCCCCTCGGGCGTATTGATGGTATTGACGAAGGAGAAGAGACCCTCGTTGTAACCGTCGTTGTACTGCAGCGCGACCTCGATGTCGTTTTCCGCCCGGCGCGCCTGCACGTGGACCGGCTTGGCGTGCAGCGTCGTCTTATTCCGGTTCAGGTACCGGACAAAGTCGGACAGCCCTCCCTTGTAGAGAAATCGCTGCTTCTTCGCTGGGCTGGCGTCGGGAGCAGTGGCAGCACCGAGATTTCCGTCCAGAGCATCGGAGCGGTGGTCTTCAATCTCGATGGCCAGACCCGGGTTCAGAAACGCCAACTCGCGCATCCGGCGGGACAGCGTCTCGTAGCTGAAGGTCGTGGTCTCGAAGACCTCGTCGTCCGGTTTGAACCTGACCTTGGTCCCCCGGCGGTTCGTCTTCCCGGTCCTCCGGAACGCGTCCGTCGGCACGCCGCGAAGGTATGACTGCTGGTACGCGTAGCCGTCGCGGCAAATCTCCAATTCCAGGTGGAGCGACAGCGCATTGACGACCGAGACGCCGACGCCATGCAAACCGCCGGACACCTTGTAGCTGTCGTGGTCGAATTTGCCGCCGGCATGCAGGGTGGTCAATACGACTTCGGCGGCGGGAAGCTGCTTCTCGGGATGCATGTCGACGGGGATGCCTCTGCCATTGTCCTCGACGGTGATGGAATCATCCAGGTGGATCGTCAGGCGGATGCGGTCACAGAAGCCGGCCAGGGCCTCGTCGACCGAATTGTCCACCACCTCCTGAACCAGATGATGGAGCCCTGCCGGCCCGGTGGAGCCGATGTACATGGCAGGCCGTTTCCGAACCGCCTCAAGGCCTTCCAGGACACGGATCTTCCTGGCTGTATACGCAGCGGAGTCTTGAGCCTGGTCTGCTGGCTGCAGTTGATTCGTCAATCCCGAATCCTCGTCCGTGGTGATTTCAAACGCCGCTCCGGCGACGCTCATGAGAGATGGTCCTCTCGGACCGAACTATCTCCAATTATACCCGTTACCTGTGTCGCAAATGGACCGCGAGAGGGGTGCGGCTCAGAGGCTCAGCGGCATGACGACATATTGGATCTTGTAATCGCCGGCCGCTTCGGAGTCGTCTGCATCGGATGCATTGATGGGCCGGAGCAGGCCCTGAGTATCCGAGTCCTTGAGCGAGATGCACACCTGCTCGCTGTCGATGACGTTGACGAAGTCCAGCAGGTAGTCCACGTTGAAACCGATCTTGATCGGGGTTCCCTCGTAGGGCGTCTCCAGAGCTTCCGCGGCCCGCTCCCCATTCGCATTTTCGCACGCCAGTTTGACCTGGCCCTCGTTGAGGCTCAGCTCGACAGCCCGCATTTCCCGATCCGCCACCACCGCGACACGCCTCAAGGCCGCCGTGAAACCCGAGGTGCCCAACTGGGCGTCCAGATCGTTCCCTTGCGGAATGACCATCTTGTAGTTGGGAAACTCGCCGCTGAGGATGCGGGAGATCAAGAGCCGCCGGCCCATTCGAAACGAGATCCGCCTCTCTCCGCTTCTGAATTCGATATCCCCGTCAGTTTCGCTGAGCAACTTCATCAATTCGACCAGCGCCTTCTTGGGGATCAGGACTCGAAGCTCCTCCTGCTCGATGTTCATCTCCACCTCCCGCTGGACAATGACGAGACGATGCCCATCCGTGGTGACCAGGGACAGATCGGAAGGAGTAATGACCGCCAACGCTCCACCCAGGGTATACCGGCTCTCCTCCTGGGTGACGGCGAATACGCAACTCCCGATCATATGGCGAACCATGGCCGCGTTCATGCGGATCACCTGGCCCTCCGCCTCGCCGGTCTCCGGGAAATTTCCCTTCCCCAGGGCGGCGACTTTGAACCGGGATCGGCCATAGCCGATCTCGACCCAGTCCCCCTCAGCTATGGATTTGATGTGGATGGCGGCATCTTGAGGCGCCAGGCGGACGATCTCGAAGAGTTTCCTCGCCGAAATGGTGAGGGCGCCGCTCACCCGGACCTGCGCTTCGCAGCGGCAACGCAGAGACACGTCCAGGTCGGTGGCCGTGAGGAGAATATTGTTCCCGATAGTTTCAAGCAGGACATGACCCAGGATCGGCACCGTCGTTTTCCTCTCGACGATGGTCTGAAGGTGTTGGACCTCGGGAAACAAACGGTCCCGCTTCAAAGTTATGTCCATGGTGTTCTCTATCTCCGGATCACAATAGGAATTGTATATGGAATCGCCGTACTAGGGATTGTCCAGACTGTGGATGAGTTGGAAGAAACGTTTATTTCCAATGGGATGGAGCCACTCGTCAATTGTGAATTCCGCTCTTGAAACGAGGTTGAAAAAGGCCCGGAGAAAATCCGCTCGACCTTTTCCACAGCCATGACATTCTACCACCAGTGGAAAAGCGGGAAAACGTCATGAAATTTCGTCGGTCAGCTTGTTGATGGTGGAATGCAGCAGCGGATCGTCATTGATGAGCCGGGAGATCTTCCGGACGGCATGAAGCACGGTTGTGTGGTGCCGGTTGCCGAAAGCGCGGCCGATCTGAGGGAGAGAGCCCTTGGTCAACTTCTTGCAGAGATACATGGCGATCTGTCTCGGAACGACGATCCTCGGGGAGTTGCTGCGACTGATGAGTTGGGACACGCTCAGGGAATGGTGCCGGGCGACCACTCGTTGAATCTCACTGATGGTGATCACGCGTTGCGAGGTCTCGGTGAGATCTTTGAGGGTGGATTGGGCCAGGTCCAAGGTGATCTCCTCGCCGAGCAGACTGCTGTAGGCGATGAGACGATTGAGAGACCCTTCAAGTTGGCGGATGTTGGACTTGGTGTTGCTCGAGATGAAGAAAGCCACGTCATCCGGTAGCTCCATCTGTTGCAAGGCTGCTTTTTTTCGAAGGATGGCCACCTTGGTTTCCAGGTCCGGCGGCTGTATGTCTGCAATCAGGCCCCACTGGAAGCGGCTGTGGAGACGCTCTTCGAGGGTCGGGATCTCGTGAGGAGGAGAATCGCCGGAGATGACGATTTGCTTTTGGTCGTGGTACAGGCTGTTGAAAGTGTGGAAAAACTCCTCTTTTGTCTTTTTCTTGTCAGCGAGGAACTGGACGTCGTCCATCAGCAGCACGTCGATGTTCCGGTATTTCCGTCGAAAACCGGCGGTCCGGTCGTAGCGGATGGCGATAATGAGGTCGTTGGTGAAGCGTTCCGACGTGACGTAGGCGAGATTGACGTCGGGATGCTCGATCTTGATCGAGTGTCCGATAGCGTGCATGAGGTGGGTCTTGCCCAACCCGACGCCACCGCAGAGGAATAGAGGGTTGTAGCTTCTGGATGGACGGTCCGCGACGGTCAGTGCGGCGGCGTGCGCGAACTGGTTGCTCGACCCGACGACGAAGTTGGCGAATGTGAAACGCTGGGTCAGGGCGCACTCGGCGTCGCCGACATAGGAGCCCGACAGGCGGGGTGACGAGATCAGGCTCGATTGCGGTTCGTCCAGATCGGCCAGGAAAACGATTTCCGTATCCGGATACCCCATCTCTTCCATCTTCGCTTTCAGAAGGTCGCGGTATTTGTGGGAGATCCACCTGCTGAAGCGGTTGTTGGGAACCCGGACCACAAGTCTCCGGGTGGCATTTTCGTAGCGAACCTGGGAAGTGGCCTGGAAATAGACCGCCAAATCCTCGGGTGAAATCTGTCCCGCAGCTTCGAGGGAAGCCACGATGTCGCTCCATAGATCCAAAGCCGGCCCTCTTCTCCCGAGCCCCTTTTTTGATTTTGTAACGAAGAAACGGGCAAATCGGCGTACTGCCCGCGATCAATTACGTTCTCGGCCCGAAAACAAGGTAGCACAGCCCGTCCCGACGGCGAAAGAAGTTTCTTTCGCGGTCCCGCGAGGTGCCGGTAAGCTTGCTGGAAATATCTTTAGATCCAGTAGTTTAAGGAACAAGAACGAACCGTTCAGTCAGGTTGTGTGACAGGGAGCGAATTTTCTACAGTACTCGCAAGGGTTTTATGAAGATTTTGTCAATATCAGGTCCGCCCGGGCCTCGCCGGCAGAGGCAGTTGGGTGTTTTTTTGACGTTTTGGGTGTTTTCCGGGTCGCCCGTTCGACACCTGCCGACACACGCCGTCGAGGGTCTGGCGGCAGGGAAGTCATCCGGCGGCAACTCGCGGGCGCCGAAGCCGTTCAGGAGTTGATCAGCTCTTTCAGGTCCTTGCCGGGCTTGAAATAGGGAACCCGCTTGGCGGGAACGTGGACCTTGGCGCCGGTCTTTGGGTTGCGCCCGATGCGCGCCGCACGGTTGCGCAGCCGAAAGCTGCCGAAGCCTCGTAATTCGACTTTGGTGCCGCTTTTCAGAGAGTGGACGATGCTGTCGAGGACGGCCTGGACGACCACCTCGGCTTCCTTTCTGGTGAGGCTTGAGTTGCCGGCGACTCGCTCAACCAGTTGGGCTTTAGTCACTTTTTAGTTCTCGCTGCGTCGATGGCCCGCTGCCTGAGGCCACCCAGTTGGCTGCCCGCCAATTCTCCGATGGAGGTCTTGCCCACCTCCGGACGGTAGGACCAGGTTTCCCGGTGGTCCCGCTCGACCAGGGCCTTCAAGGAAAGCCCGATTTTCCGTTCGAGGAGGTTGAGCTTGATGATCTCGAAATCGAGTTCCTGGCCCACCGAGACGTGGGACGTGGGGTCGTCGACTCGTTCTTCGGACAACTCGGAGATGTGGCAGAGACCTTCCACGCCCTCGTCCAACTCCACGAACGCGCCAAACGAGGTCAGTCGCACGACCTTGCCCTGGAGGCGATCGCCAACTTGATGCCGCGAGAAAAAATCCTCCCACTTGTCGGGTCCCAACTGCTTGATCCCGAGGGACAGGCGCTGGCTTTCGCCGTCGACGCTCAGCACCACGGCGGTGACTTCGTCGCCTTTCTTCAGGACCTCCGACGGGTGCTTGATCTTCTTCGTCCAACTCAGGTCGGAGATGTGGACCAGCCCCTCGATTCCTTCCTCCACCTCGACGAAGGCGCCGAAGTCGGTCAAGTTTCGGACGGTCCCGTTGACGACGGAATTGATCGCGTAACGCTCCTCGACCGAATCCCAGGGATTCGGTTCGGTCTGTTTCATACCCATGGAGATGCGCCGGGCCTTGGCGTCGACGTCGAGGACGACCGCCTGGACCTGGTCCCCGACGGAAAGGATCTTGGACGGATGCTTGATCCGGCGGTTCCAGGTCATTTCGGAGATGTGAATGAGCCCCTCGACACCCTCCTCGAGTTCGACGAAGGCGCCGTAGTCCGTGATGCTGACCACCACCGAGGGGACCCGGGATCCGCGAGGG
Source organism: Acidobacteriota bacterium (assembly GCA_022827025.1). Taxonomy (GTDB): domain Bacteria; phylum Acidobacteriota; class UBA6911; order RPQK01; family JAJDTT01; genus JAJDTT01. The sequence goes on along the minus strand of JAJDTT010000060.1, from coordinate 8,322 downwards.
TATCTCTGGGTCACGGTGTACCAGGGGTCGGCAGTGAGTTGCTTGTATCCCAGGGAGACCTTCTCGTCGATTCTGTCGAACTTGAGAACCTTGACGTCGATCTTGTCCCCGACCTTGAAGAGATCGGAGGGGTGGTTCACCCGGCCCCAGGACATGTCGGTGATGTGCAGCAGGCCGTCGATCCCGCCCAAGTCGACAAAAGCGCCGTAGTCGGTGATGTTCTTCACGACGCCCGGCGTGACCTTCCCCTCCTCGAGGCTGCGGAGGGTTTCCTCCTTCCGTTTGAAGTATTCTTCCTCCAGGACGGCCTTGCGCGAAAGGACGATGTTGCCGCGGCGCTTGTTGACCTTGATCACCCGGAGCTGGAGTTCCTGGTCGCGCAAGCTGTCCAGATTTCGAACCGGGTGCATGTCGACCTGGGAGCCGGGCAGGAAGGCGCGAACGCCGATATCGACGGAGAGCCCTCCCTTCACCCGCTCGATGACTCGCCCGTCGATCACCGTCTGTTCCTGGTAGGCACGCTCGATGCTGTCCCAGATCTTCATTCTCTCCGCCTTCTCGCGGGAGAGAATCACGCCACCGTCCAACGTCTCCGAGTTCTCCATCAGAACGTCGACGGTATCGCCGGCCTTGACGCTGATCACGCCGCCCCGCTCGCGAAACTCGCTGATGGGGACCAGCCCTTCGGACTTGAATCCGATATCCACCAGAACATGGGATTCGGTGACCTCGATGACCGTTCCGGGGATCACTTCGCCCTCGGAAAGGTTCTTGAAGCTTGAATCGTACGCTTGCACCAGCGCATCGTGATCAAGGTCGTCGGCGATCTCGATGGTAGGGAGCGCGACGTTCGAGAGCCCTGCAGCAATCAGGCTTTCAAGCTCTTTGTCGGTTCCTGTTGGGGCCATCAGCTAAGTTCCTCCTGCCTTCCGGCGCCGCCTGTTCCGGCAGACTGCAAACTCCCCCCCAAATTCCTCACTGGCAAACATTCTCAAAGAGGGGGCAATCAGAATAGGATATTCGGTCTGCCTTCCGCAACCGCCCGGGCGCGTGAGGTTGATCATTTACCGCCGGCCGTCCGGATTGTCAAGAGTCGCGGGCCCGGCAACTCGACTAGGCGCCGTCGAATTTGCTAAACTCCGGGGCGACTGCGTACAAGGCGAGAGAGAAAGGGGAGCGGTCAGAGATGAAAGCAGGCATCCATCCCGACTACGGCGTCGTCACTGTGCATTGTGCGTGCGGCGCGGGGTGGGAGACCCGATCCACCCACAGGGGCCAGTTGCGCCTCGATATCTGTTCCAGTTGTCATCCCTTTTTCACCGGAAAGCAGAAGCTGATTGACACCGCAGGCCGCGTCGAGCGGTTCCAGAGGAAGTACGGCCTCATCCAATAGGAGCCTGCGGTGACGGTTCAGCGTCGCACTGGCGCCGGTGTTGCGCCCGAATGCCGTGGCGACTCTCGTCGCGGAACCCTGGAACCCCAAACCGGAGCCGGGGAGACGAGTCTCCGGAAGCCCCCGCCATGTTAGAGAAATTGCGTGCCCTGGAGGCAGACTACGAGAAGGTGTCCCGGCAATTGGGAGATCCTCAGGTCGTTGCCTCCCGGGACCGTTACCGGGAGCTGGCGAAAACTTATTCGGAGTTGCGACCACTGATCGAAAAATTCAGGGAGTATCGTCGAGCCCTCCGCGAAGTCGAGGACCTCAGGGAGATGGCCGGGGCCGAAGCGGATGTCGAGTTGGCAGAGTTGGCGAAAGCCGAGATGACGATGCTCGAGGCCCGCATCGCCGAGCAGAAAGAGGAGCTGCGCATCCTGCTCCTGCCGCGCGACCCCAACGATGAAAAGAATGCCATCCTGGAGATTCGCGCCGGCACGGGAGGCGCCGAAGCCAGCCTCTTCGCACAGGAAATGTTCCGCATGTACGGCAGATATGCCGAGTCGCACGGGTGGAGGGTGGAGATCCTCGCCGCGCATGCCACCGATGCGGGCGGCATGAAGGAGGTGAGCGCCACCATCGAGGGCAAGCAGGTCTACGGCCGTCTCAAGTTCGAGAGCGGGGTGCACCGCGTCCAACGGGTCCCCCAAACCGAGACCCAGGGAAGGGTTCACACTTCCGCCGTGACGGTTGCGGTTTTGCCGGAAGCGGATCACGTCGATGTCGAGATCCAACCCAAGGACCTTCGGTGGGACACCTACTGCTCCTCCGGTCCCGGTGGACAGTCCGTGAATACGACCTACTCGGCGGTCCGTATCACCCACATTCCCACCGGTGAAGTGGTGACCTGCCAGGACGAGAAGTCGCAGCTCAAGAACAAGAACAAGGCGCTCAAGGTGTTGAGGTCCCGGCTGTACGAGCGGGCTCTCCGGGAACGGCACGACGAGGTGGCGGCCACTCGCCGCGCCCTGGTGGGCACCGGCGACCGCAGCGAGAAGATCCGGACCTACAACTTTCCCCAGAACCGCATCACCGACCACAGGGTCGGCGTCACGCTGCACCGGCTGGAGGCCGTGCTGGGGGGCGCCCTAGACGACCTCCTCGAACCCCTGATCGCTTTCGATCAGGCTGAAGCGCTGAAAGCACAGAAAATTGCTTGAAACGTATCCGAACAGGATTCCGTCGGGGCCGACGGTGGGGGAGGCGGTTCGGCAGGGAACCTCACGCCTCAGGCGTAAACGCATCCGCTGTCCCCGCCAGGATGCGGAGTTGATGCTCGGTTCTATTCTGGGGCGTTCCCGGGCTTACTTGCTGGCGCACCCCGAAGTGCACCTGGACGCCGCCCAGGCCGCGAGATGGGCAAGCTGGCTCCGGAAGCGGGCAGAGCATTATCCGGTCCAGTATCTGTTGGGGAACCAGGAGTTTTACGGAAGGAGTTTCGCCGTCGGGCCGGGCGTGCTGATCCCGCGGCCGGAAACGGAGCTGTTGGTGGACGTCTGCCTCGAGCGGCTCGACGCCCTGGCCCTGCCCGACCCGAAAGTCCTCGACGTGGGAACGGGTTCGGGGGCCATCGCGGTGACGTTGGCCGCCGAACGGCCGCGGCTCCGGGTAACGGCCACGGACATTTCCCGCCGGGCGCTGGCGGTGGCCAGGCGGAACGCGGCTCGCCACGGTTGCGAATCCCGGATCGAGTTCCTGGAGGGGCGGGACCTGACGCCATTGGAGGGGCGGGCGGCTCGCTGGGACCTGGTGGTATCGAATCCCCCCTACGTCGCAACGGCCGACCGCGACCGGGTCGACCGGTCTGTCGCCGCCTATGAGCCCGGCGCCGCCGTCTTTGCGGGCCGGGACGGCATGGAGATGTACGAAACATTGCTGAAGGAATGTCCGTCAGTCATGAAGCGGTCGCGTCCTCTGGTATTGGAGATCGATGCGGACGCCAGGGAGCGTGTCTGCCGACTGGCGAGGCGTTGGAGCTGGCGCGAGGTCGAGGTCCGGACGGATTTGGCGGGCCTCCAACGATGCGTGGTGCTGGTCCGGAGGAACCGCAGCGAGGGGTGCGATGCTTGACTGCCTGTTCTGCCGGATCGTGAACGGAGAACTTCGCGCGGCCGTGGTGGCGGAGGACGAATGGGCCATGGCGTTCCGGGACATCAACCCGCAGGCGCCCACCCATATCCTGGTGATCCCCAAGAAGCACATCGGCTCATTGGACGAAGCGGCGGAGGAAGACACGGCCCGTCTCGGCCGGCTGTTGCTGCTGGCCAAAAGGGTTGCGCGCGATGAAGGCCTGGCCTCGGGCTATCGTGTCGTCCTGAACAATGGCGCTGCAGCCGGGCAGAGCGTTTTTCACATCCACGCCCATGTTCTGGGCGGTCGACGCTTGGGCTGGCCGCCGGGCTGATCCTAGGAGTCTGCGCGGTAGAAATGATCGTAGCGAGAAAGTGGAGAATCGAGGCCAGATTTTCACGATTTAGAGGTGCATAGTTGTTCTATTCACCGAGAAATCGCACGAATATGGACCGATTCTACGCTTTCGCAGTAGATTGATTTCTGCCGCGCAGGCTCCCAGGATCCGGGTTCGGGAATCGAGAGTAGCAGGAGGTCGGCCTTGGAGGAGTTGGTCAGGCAGTTGCTTCATGAGATCGGCGAGGACCCCGACCGGGAGGGGCTTGTGGGCACTCCCGAGAGGGTCGGCCGCGCCATGCGTTTCCTGACCAGGGGATACGCACAGGATGTGGACAAGCTCCTCAACGGCGCCCTTTTCAAGGTGGACTACGATGAAATGGTCATCGTCAAGGACATCGAGGTCTACAGCCTTTGCGAACATCACCTGCTCCCCTTCTTCGGCCGGTGCCACGTGGGATACCTCCCGTCGGACCGGGTCATCGGACTCAGCAAGATTCCGAGAATCGTGGATTTGTTCGCGAGGCGCCTGCAGGTTCAGGAACGGCTCACTCAACAGATCGCCGAGACCGTCAATGAAAAGATCCGGCCGAAGGGCGTGGCGGTCGTTGTCGAAGCGCAACACTTGTGCATGTCGATGCGAGGGGTCGAAAAGCGGCAGGCTCGGATGATGACTTCCGCCATGCTGGGCAAGTTCAGGGATGACCAGCGGTCCCGGAGTGAGTTTCTGCACCTGGTGGGCGCCCGGAAAACTTGAAATGAGACGTGAGATCCGGATTCGGCGACGGGGGGGAGGGCTCATGCGGCTGATCCTGGCCCCGCTTCTCTGGATCTGGCTGGCGCCGGCTTGGGCGATTGGGCAGGAACAGACTCAGGACGAAGCGATCCGGGTCAGAGTCGATCTGGTTCTGCTTCGCTTCACGGTCAGAGATCCCGCGAACCGGTTGGTCAACACCCTGACGCAGGAGGACTTCCGCGTGATCCAGGGCGGCAGGGAAAGGGAGATCCTCTTCTTTCGGCCCCCGCGAAAACGGACAGCCGACCTGGGCCGCCTCTGGATCGCCTTTCTTCTGGACGTGAGCGGAAGCACCTTTGCCACCAGGGCGGAAGAGATCATGGCCGCTCAGAACTTCCTCGACAACATCCACCTGTTCACCCAGATCGGCGTTTTCGGTTTCACCGACAAGTTGCTGGTGTTTCAGGAATTCACCACCCGCAAGGCGCTTGCGGAAAAGGCCTTCGCGGCGGCCCGCCCGCACCAGGGGCGAACCGCAATTTACGAGTCGGTGGAGGCCCTGCTTGCACCGCTCGGCACCCGGGCGAGGCCCGGCGACGGAAAGGTGTTGATTCTCGTCTCCGATGGGATGGACGATGCCTATCACCGGGCCGAGAGAGCGGCGGCCCGGGCCCTGAGCGAGGATGTGAGAATCTATACCATTCTGGTCCCCTCGGCGACGGCGCTGCCGACGGCGCCGGGACTCGTGGCGGCGGAAGATCCCAAGGCGGAGGAAAAGGAAGCCGCCTTCGCCCGTTTGGCCGTGAAGACCGGCGGAATGCATTTTAGCGGAATCGAAACCATCCTGGACTTCGATTCCACCTTGGCACAGATCAACGACGACGTTTTCGGCAATCTCTACTCCATCGGCATCTCCGGCGACCCGACTCCGGGGATCGATCCCGACTCGCCGGCCGTCGTCACGACGTCGAACTCCAAATTACTGGTGTCGCGCCCGTTCACTCGGGCGCCCGGCCGTCTCCGCGCCAAGAAGAAATTCATCGAGGCGCTCTTCTACAGTGAAGTCGAGCTGGGACCACCCGAGGACGAGGGCCTGGAACGGTACGAGCTGGGCGCCGACGTGGACATACTCCGGCCCAGGGGACAGATCTCGGGCAAGGTCGGATTGCCCTTCCGAATCAAAATCAGTCCCTACACGCTCTCAAGGGAGCCGAAAGGAGACGTCCGAACCCAATTGGGAATCATCGGCCAGTTGGTGGACGCGGACGGGCGGGAAGTGGTCAGGATGAGAGAGTTCTTCCGGGCCACCCTGGAAAGGAAGGAGCTTCGAGACGGCCGCGGGATCATCTACACCAACAAGCTCTTCGTACAGCCGGGGCGGTACAATTTGCGGTTGGCCCTGCTGGAAATTCCCACCTGGAAAATGTTCTTCTTCCAGCGCGACGTCAGGGTCAGCCCTCCAGCCTTCTCTCGCGGTTCCAGGGGTAGGACTCGCAGTATTCCTTGAGGGCATCCATCGCTTCCTGATACCTGGGCAGCCAGTCCGCGGCGGATTGTCCGCTGGGCACCAGGAACGGTTGTCCGATCTTCACCAGAGCTGGAGAGAAGGGCTTGGGGATTCGAAAACCGTCCCAGCCGGAACCTGCCCAGAATCGGCGCGGCTGGATGTGGAACGGAAGAATGGGAATCCCCGTCTTCATGGAGAGCCAGAGCGGCCCCGGCTTGACCTTGTAGACCGGACCCACCGGCCCGTCGGCGGCGAAACCCACGGGCCGGCCGCCGGCCAGGTGACGCTTGAGCTGAAGGAGGGCCCGAGTCGAGCCTCTGCGGCTGGACCCCCTGGCCGGAAAGTACCCGAACCGGCGAATGATGCGGGCCATGTACTCCCCGTCGGCGTGCTGGCTGGTGATCACGCCGATCTCCCGGAATCGCCAGAAATGGGTGGCGCAAAAGATCTGGTTGTGCCAGAAGCTGAAGATGAAGGGTGTGCCTCGGCGATTCAACCGGGCAAAATGTTCCCAGCCTTCGACCCGGTATCGAAGGAGCGTGCCGAGACTCCAGATCAGGGCCCAACCGGCCGTACTTCCTGCAGCCAGGCAAATGCGCTGCGACAAAGGCGCGTCACCGCCGTTCATGATGGCTCAAACCGGCCCGGGCCTGTCGCCGCGGGAGAGACGCTCGTCGATTTCCACCAGTTTGCTGATGAACTGGCGGCGGGACGCGCCGGCATAGAGGTTGCGCTGCTCCATGTCCCGGAAGAGTTCGGAGGTGTCGTTCTGAACGGTTTCGGCGAGGCGGTAGAAGGCGGCCGGTCCCGGCGTGGTGAGCCGCTGCCCGCGCCAGTCCAACTCCTTCAGCGCCTGGGAGATGAGGTGGAAGATGGCTTGGGTGCGGGCGAGTCTCCGGTCGTGCTCCCGGGGCGTCGTCTCGATGATCTCCAAGCCGAGGCCATGGAGAAAATTGCGTATGCAGTCGTAGTTGGCGGACTCGATTCGCACCGGACAGACTGCGATCTTCATGCCTCCGATCCCGTCCCTGCCGCTGTCGGGTCCGAAGAGGGGGTGGGTGCCCAGGATCTGAATCCCGTCCGGCAGGCGGGACAACATGCAGTCGATGGGATATTGCTTGACACTGCAGGTGTCCACCACCACCTGGCCGGTTCGGAGAGCCGGCGAAATCTGTCGGCAGACGGCATCGATGGCGGAGATGGGGGTGGCGAGGATGACGTACCTGGCGCCGAGAACCTGCTCCAGGGGGGCGGCATCGGCCAACCCGGCCAGTTTATCGGGATCGCGGTCGAAGACGCCGGCGACGTTACCGGCGGGCAGGTGGCGGTGGACCAGTTGGCCGAAGCGCCCGAAGCCCACGAGGCCGATATTGCCGCTGCTCACGGCAGGGCATTATAATGGAACTGCGAACACCCGAAAAAGAACCAGCCTCTTCGTAATTCCTGTTGCCGGCGCCCGGGCCAGGCACATGCCTGTCGAAATCGGCTGGAGTGGCGAACTGCATGGTGGCGCTGGAGCCCTCTCGGTTGACGTTGTCCCAAATCAGGGAAGCCCTTGCCTCCGGTGAAGTCCGGGTGACTTCCTCGGTGTTGTCCGAATTGGCGGGAGACCGGAGAGTCGGAGTGCGGCGTCTTGGGCGCCGGCTGGCGCGGGCGAGAGCGGCTGCCCGGGCGGAGCGGCGCCGATTGAATTCGATGCTGGAGAAGGAGCGGGGGCTGTGGCGCAGCGGGACCGTGCGTGTCGCCGGCGTCGACGAAGCCGGAATGGGCCCCTTGGCGGGTCCGGTCGTTGCCGCCGCGGTGGTTTTCGAGCCGGGCACTGAAATCTGCGGCATGGATGACTCCAAGAGACTCTCGAGCGCCCGGCGCAACGAGTTGGCCGGGATCATTGTTCGGGACGCGGTGGCCATGGGCATCGGAGAGGCCTCCGTGCCGGAGATCGACCGGCTGAACATTTATCATGCCGGCCTTCTGGCCATGAAGCGGGCCGTGGCAGCGATCCGGCCGGCCCCGGAGGTCGCGCTCGTGGACGGCCGACGGATTCCGAATCTCGAGTTCCCACAGGAGACGTGCGTGGGCGGCGACCGCAGGCATTTCTCCATAGCCGGGGCGTCGATCCTGGCGAAAACCCATCGGGATCGTCTGATGACGGAGCTGGACCGCCTGTATCCGGAGTATGGGTTTGCCCGCCACCAGGGCTACGGGACCAGACAACCCCTTCAGGCCATCGGGCAATAT
>JAJDTT010000192.1 GCA_022827025.1 Acidobacteriota bacterium | reverse complement strand
TAGACGGTATCATGATTCTGTGACACGTCCCATACATGGAAACATATATCCAGATGGAGACTCCCCCCTACGGAGCCGTAAACTACTCTACTTCAAGGATTTGATCGATCGAACTATGGCTTGAGGGGCAGTGAAGTTCCGTCTAGTCGCGGAGAGGCCTCAACTACAGCCCGACGTGGTGCCGCAGACCGTGCACACGTAGCAGTTTCCGTTCCGCTGCATCAGGTTCCCGCACTGGAGACAGGCGGGCGAGTCCGCCCGGACATCCTGCACCAGCTTTCCCGACGGGCTGGTCGGTTCGGCAGATCGCGAATACTCGGGAAAACTCACCTGGACGCCATCCTGGACACTGCCGTTGGGCTGGACCTGGTGGATGCCCAGCGCCTCCTGGATCTCGGTGTCGAGGAATCGACTCGCCAGGTACCGGACCACGTAATCGGGAATGGACGTGGCAAAGGGAATCTGGGGATTGTCGGTAAATCCGGCCGGCTCGAAGCTCATGTGAGAGAACATGCGAACATAGTCTTCCAGGGGCACTCCGCGTTGAACTCCCATGGATATGGCGATGGCCCACGCCATGGCCATGCCCTGCAGCGTTGATCCCTGCTTCGAGAAATTGACGAAGATCTCGCCCAACTCCTCGTCTTCCGGATACATCCCCATGGTCAGGAAACCCTTGAAACCGCGAATTCGGAATTCATGCTGCAGCGCCGGATGGTCCTTGGGCATGTTCCGGTGCTGAGCCGCGTGCACCTGGCGGCCGCTGTCCTTGGTCGACAGCGGCTGCACCAGCTTGCATCCGTCCCGGTAGATGGAGACCGACTTCATGCCGTGTTTCCAGCCCTGGACATAGGCGTCCCTGATCTCCTCGACCGTGGCCGAATTGGGCAGGTTGACGGTCTTGGAAATCGCCCCGGAGAGAAAGGGCTGCACGGCGCCGCACATCTTGATGTGCCCCATGGGATGAATGGAGCGGACCCCGTTCGCGGGAGTGTCCGCGCAATCGAACACGGGGAGATGGTCCCTCACCAGGTTGGGCGCGCCCTCGACCGTATCCTTGCGGTTGATATAGTCCAGAATCGCCTTCTGCTCACCCTCGTCGTACCCCAGAGTCCGGAGAGCCCGGGGAATGGTGTGGTTGACGATCTTGAGGGTGCCTCCGCCCACCAGTTTCTTGATCTTCACCAGCGAGAAGTCCGGCTCGATGCCGGTGGTGTCGCAATCCATCATGAAGGCGATGGTCCCCGTCGGCGCCAGCAGGGTCACCTGCGCGTTCCGGAAGCCCGCTTGAGTCCCCTTCTCGATGGCTTCGTCCCAAACCTCCATGCCGGCGTGGAGCAGGTTCATGGGCACCAGGGCCGAATCGATCTGGGAGAGGGCGCTCCTGTGCTTGTGGATGACACCCATCATGGGAATCCGGTTGCTCTCGAACCCGGCGAACGTCCCCATGCGCTCGGCGATCCGGGCGCTGGTCAGGTAGGCCTGTCCCGTCATCAGCGCGGTGATGGCGGCGGCCGTGTTCCGCGCCTGGTCGCTGTCGTAGGAGAGGCCCTGCGCCATCAGATAGGCCCCCAGATTCGCGTATCCCAATCCCAACGTCCGGAAGTCATGACTGATCTTCTCGATCTCTTCGGTGGGATAGCTGGAGTTGTCGACAATGATCTCCTGAGCCAGGATCAGGACCGATACGGCATGGCGGAACGACTTGGTGTCGAACTGTCCGTCCGGCTTCAGGAACTTCATCAGGTTCAGAGAGGCCAGATTGCAGGCCGAGTTGTCGAGGAAGACGTACTCGGAGCAGGGGTTGCAAGCATTGATGGGGCCGGCGTTGGGGCTGGTGTGCCACTCATTGAGAGTGGTTTTGAACTGCAGGCCGGGATCGCCGCACTGCCAGGCCGCTTCGGCAATCCACTGCATCATGTCGGCAGCCTTGTAGACCCGGTCGACCTTGCCGTCGGTGACCCGGCGAGTCCGCCACTCGCCATCCGCAATTACGGCCCTCATGAATTCATCGGTCACCCCGACGCTGTTGTTGGCGTTCTGGAACTGGACGGACCGGTAGGCCTCGCCATCGATGGAGTCGTCGTACCCCAACTCGATGAGCTGCTGAGCCTTCTTCTCTTCCTTGGCCTTGCACCAGATGTATTCCTCGATGTCGGGATGTTCGGCGTCCAGAATGACCATCTTGGCGGCCCGGCGCGTCGCGCCGCCGCTCTTGATCGCTCCCGCGAAGCTGTCGTATCCCCGCATGAAGGAGACGGGACCCGAGGCGAAGCCGCCGGCGGCGAGGGGTTCGGTGGAGGCGCGGATCCTGGAGAGGTTCACGCCCGAGCCGGACCCGCCCTTGAAGATGGTGGCTTCGGTCCGGGCCAGCTTCATGATGTGCTCCATGGAATCGTCCACGGTGTTGATGAAGCAGGCGGAGCACTGGGGCTTCTTCTTGATCCCGACGTTGAACTGAACCGGCGAATTGAACGCCGCGACCTGGTGCAGCAGCAGGTAGCTCAGCTCGTAGTTGAAGGTCTTGGCGTCGGCGTCCGAGTCGAAGTAAGCCATCTTGGAACCCCAACCCGTGATGGTGTCGACAATGCGCCCGATGAGCTGCTTGACGCTCCGCTCCCGCCCGGGGGTGCCCAGATGGCCGCGGAAGTATTTGCTGGAAACGATGTCGGTGGCCCGTTGGGACCAGAACTTGGGAAACTCCAGGTCGTCTTGGCGGAAACTGACCTTGCCCGTCTTCCAATCCTTGATTTCAGCGGAACGCGTCTCCCACTCCACGTCATCGAAGGGATGGATGTCGGGCCTTGAGAAATGCTGCTCAAGTCTGATTCGAGACCCCGATACCGCTTCCGCCAGCTTCCCCATGCTCCCCTCCCGAAAAACCGCACAATCGAATTTTTACAAAAAGTGCGCCGGATTGTAGCAACGTCCCCTGACAGGGCAAGGACTGAACCGCCGCCGTCCGGACCTGGGACCGAAGTGGCCCCTCCTACCCGGAACCTCCAGCCGGGGACCGGGGACGGCCCCTCAGGAGGGCCGCTTTCCGAACAGCTTCGACCCGACCCGGAGCAAGGTGGCTCCTTCCTCGATGGCCACGCGATAGTCGTGGCTCATTCCCATGGAAAGCCCGGTGACGGGTTCCGACCGGGATCGGCTGACTTCCCGGGCCAGCCGGGCCAACTGCCGGAAATAGGGTCTCGACGCTTCCGGGTCCGCGGCATAGGGAGGAATGGCCATCAGGCCGTGGAGAACCAGCGGCGGCGACCGGTCCACGAGCCGCACGAGCTGTCCCACGGATCCCGGGTCGGCGCCGTGCTTTTGCGTCTCCCGGCCCAGATTGACCTGGATGTAGACGGGGAGGATCTTTCCCGCCTCCCGGGCGCATCGGGCCACCCGCGAGACGAGCTTCTCGCTGTCCAGAGTCTGGATCACGTCGAAGAGCCGGACCGCCCGGCGCGCCTTGTTGGATTGGAGATGGCCGATCAGGTGCCACTCCAGCGCGGGGTCCCCCACGGCGGGAATCTTGCCCGCGGCCTCCTGCACCCGATTCTCGCCGAACCGGGTCTGGCCGGCCGCGGCGGCGTCTGAAACGACTGCGGCGGGAAACACCTTGGTCACGGCCAGAAGCTGGATATCGCGCCCGTCCCGGCCGCAGGACCGGGCCGTCCGGTCGATTTCATCCAGCAGACGCTCCAGACGGGATCTAAAGTCCGGCATCGACAGCCAGTATATCCGAGGTGGACCGGGGACGTAGGGGCACCCCTTGTGGGTGCCCTCTTTTGTCCCTTATCGATTGGCCGGGGGAGGGCGACCACAAGGGTCGCCCCGACGCCCGCTGGGTCGTATGGAAGAGGGCGACTGGAAGTCGCCCCTCCGGTCGCCCCTGCGCCCGCCGGGCCGTATGGTACGATGTCCAACCTTTGTTCCGGGACGAGCCGGAAGGCCTGCAGCCCGGCATCGGCGGAGGCTCGGTGGGTCGATTCATAGCACTCGAAGGCATCGAGGGATCGGGAAAGACGCTGCAGCTGAAGCTGCTGTCGGAAGAATTCAAGAAGCGTCATGTCCCCGTCGCCGTCACCCGGGAGCCGGGCGGGACTCCCTTCGGATCCCGGCTGCGCCGCATCCTCCTGGAATCCAAGGGACCGGGCCGGGAGGCCGAGGCCGAACTGCTTCTGTACCTGGCGGACCGGTTTCAGCATCTGGCGGAGGTGATCGAACCGGCGCTCCGGCAGGGGCGAACCGTCCTCTGCGACCGATACCACGCCGCGACGCTGGCCTACCAGGGTTACGCCCGCGGCATCGGATTCTCCCTGGTCGACGAGCTCGCCCGTCCTCTCCGGATCCGCATGCCCGATCTGACCCTGATCCTGGACCTGGAAGTGGAATCCGGGTTGGCGCGCGCCCGCAGGAGGAACGCCGTCGAGGGCAATCAGGCTTGGGGCCGCTTCGAAGCCGAGACCATGCGGTTCCACCGGCGGGTCCGGGAGGGTTATCGACTGCTGGCACAACGGGACCCGGACCGGATCTCGCTGGTTGACGCTTCCGGGAATCCGCAGGAGACTCTGGAGAAACTGCTGGCCGAACTGGAGGGGAAAGCACTGATCGGCTAGCCCGCACTGCTCGGCAGGACGGGCCGCCGGCAAGACGAAGAGATGGCCGCCAAGCGTCGCGCCGCCAAGCGCAGTCGTTCCGCTGGTTCCGGTGCCGGGGTGCCGCCGGGATACAACTTGGTCCGTCTGAAGGATTTCATCGGGAACCAGGAGCTGGTCAGCCGGGTGAAGCGAGCTTCCCTGCCCCAGTCCGCTCTCTTTGCCGGACCCGAAGGCGTCGGCAAGAAGACCCTGGCACTGGGCCTGGCCGCCCGGACCGACTGCAGAAACCGGTCCGGAAGGGACTTTTGCGGAAACTGCGAATCGTGCTTGAAGGTGGCGGGAGGCAACCATCCCGATATCCGCCTCATCCAGGCCACCGGGGCTTCCATCGGGATCGAGACCGTCCGCCAGTTGACCCGGGAGGCCCGTTACCGGCCCTTTCAGGGAGCCTGTCGAGTCTTCATCGTGGACCAGGCGGAAAAGATGACCCGGGAAGCCGCCAACTCCATCCTCAAGACGCTGGAAGAACCGGCCGAGACCAGCCGGATCATCCTGACGACGGCCTTTCCCAACCAGCTTCTCCCGACGATTCGATCCCGATGCCAACTCTTCGGTTTCCGGGCCCTGACACGCGACCAGCTCAAAAGTTATCTGGAGATCCGATATGGAGCCGAAGAGGCGGAACTCCGAGCGGCGTTCGCCGGGGGCAGCATCGGCCAAGCCCTGCAGTTGGACCTGGAGCGAACGCTGCAGGACCGGGACCGGGTTCTTGCCGTGCTCCAGCAGTGGTTGGCGAACGCCTCCTTCGCCCGACTCTTCGAGTCCTGTGAGGAAGAGCCCATGCGGCGCGACCTCAAGAAGAGGGAGCGAGTGCGGGAGTACCTGGATATCTTGAGGCATTTGGGTGAAGACCTGTATTTCCTTCGAACCGGGACCGAGTCCAGAATGGTGAACCTGGATCGCCGGGGGCGGTTGCTGGAACTGGCGGAAAGAGTCGATCTGGACTGGATCCAGGATCTCCTTTACCATCTCCGGGAGGCACGCGGGGACCTGGACAGGAACGTCCAGCCTCTCTTCTGCTTCGAGACCCTCTGGTTGAAATTGGCCGGAAGGGCATGATCATGTACGAATTGCTCACCTTGAGATTCGGCCTCCGAAAGACGATCGGCAGATTCCTGGCGACGAACATGAGCTTCCGGGTCGGAGACCGCTGCGTGGTCTCCACCGAGCGGGGCGTGGAACTGGGCATGGTTCTGGAAAGTCGCCAACTCGAAAGCAACGGGACCACCGAAACGACCTTGGGCAAGGCCCTGCGGCGGGCGACGGAACGGGATCTCTACCTGTACGAGAAAAAGAAGGACTGGGAGAATACCGCGTACCGTCTTTGCCGCAAGCAGATCAAGGCCCACAAGCTTCCCATGAAGCTGTCCGAAGTCGAGTACGTCTTCGACGGAAGCCGAGTCATCATCTACTTCACCGCCAATCGTCGAGTCGACTTTCGGCGCCTGGTCAAACAGTTGGCGCGCCGACTGAGGACCAGAATCGAAATGCGCCAGGTGGGAGCGCGAGATGAGGCCAAGCTCATCGGCGGAATGGGTTGCTGTGGCCTGAGCCAGAACTGCTCGGCCCTGTTCCTGAAGGAACTGAAGTCGGTGAGCGTGCGGACGGTCAAACGTCAGGACCTGAGAATGAGCATGAACCGGCTCTCCGGCATGTGTGGCCGGCTCAAGTGCTGTCTGAACTACGAGGTCGACACCTCCCGCCGAAGATGCACTCCCCACCGGCGTAGGCGCAGGCGCAGGCGGAGCAAACGGCCGAGGAAGAACTGACCGGCTGCTTCAGTCGGCCCCGCTGCCCAGCTTCTTTTCCAGGAGCTTCGCCCGGCGCTCGAAATCGGGGGCCTTCTTGGAGTCGGGCACGGCCTCGAGGAATTCCCGGCACGCTTGGATCGCCTGGTCGTAGCGGGCCATGGTCTCCAGGGTTTTGACCAGTTTCTCGTAACCCTCGGGCCACTCGGGACCGTAGAGAATCGCTTCCCGGTAGCGCACTTCGGCCGCCTTGTAATTCTCCCGCTTGTAGTAGAAGTTTCCGATTTCGACGGCCTTGCGGGCTTTATCCGGATCGGGCTCGGGAGGCACCTCCTGCTGCTCCTGCGAGGAGGCGTCATCCGCTCGAATCAGGACCGGCTTGCGCCCCAATCTCCGATCTTGCAGGGGGAGCGTCAATACGAGAAGAAAAAGGGGATAGGAGAGGGCCCTCATACTGCCGCAACCCAGTCTATTGGCGGTGCTCCCACTTGTCAAAAACAGGCTTTTATGCTAGTCTTTGTGAGACAGCATTTATGAGAGATTCCTCTCTCTTATTGGTCCTTTTCATTTCAACCACAATACGAGAGCAAGACTCAGACCAGGATGAGGTCACCATGGTTAACCGGAAACTGATACGACCCTCACTTACGGGACTGCGAGAGCAGAGTTCCAACAAGTACTCCAACGGCCCGAAGCGGCGAGTTCCGCCCGAACAGACCAACGCGGAGCAGTATTACTATCTGAAGCAGATGACGGGGAAAACCCCCATGGTGGTGCGACTCATCGACGGAGAGGAAATTCGGGGCGTCATCGAATGGTACGACAGAAACTGCATCAAGGTGAACCGCGAAACCGAGCCGAATCTCCTGATCCCCAAGAACGTGATCAAGTACATTTTCAAGCAGTTTGAAGACAAGCCGGGGCTGGGACCCAGACGCCGCGTTTGACATCGCTGTTGAGTCAGGAACGCTCCAGTCCCAGATCGTAGGCCCGGCCCAGGGCCCGAAGGTTCAGATTCACCAGATCTTCCGTCCTGAATTCCAGGCCGGCCTCGAGCGCCCGGTTGAAGTCGGCGGCGTCCGCAAACCTGTAGGCTGGCAGGAGATAGCCCTGCGCCAGCAGAAACCATTGGGCGAGCAATGAGACCGCGACCTCCGTCCCTTCCCCGAAGGGATAGATTTCGTGGAGCCGGACCTGGGTGACCGTGACCTGCTGCACAACGTGCATCTCAGTGAAGCCCGGACTGGAGGTCCACTCGAAGAACCGGTCCAGCGCCGGCTCCACCGTCCCCGGATCGAGAGGGGCGTGAACGGGAAACAGAGGCTTGGCCGGGACCAGGCGCAGTCCTGCCTTCGTTCCGGGGATGATGGCGTCGCGCAAGGCAATCAGGCCCTCGAGATCGGGACGCCTCCCGCCGCGAGCCAGCTTCAGCAGATATCGGAATCCGCCGCTGACAGCCCGCTCCGCCAATCCGCCCCGGAAGGCTTCGAACTCCACCAGTCCGGGCAGTACCCGCTGCCGGAGCAGTTCCCGGGAATCCGGCCCCCCGGTTTCGAAGAGCTGTTTCTTTCGTGCCAGAGCGGCATACCGGAGAGCGGTCCTCATCAGCTTCCCCGGACTCCGCCCGGGAGTCTGCGAACGGCCGGCGCCTGACGATTCATGGATCCGGATAGAGCGACGCCAACTCGACCATGGTCCGCACACCGAAACCGGTGGCACCCTGGTTGGCGCCCCCCTCCTGAAACATGTCCACACCCGCCATGTCGATGTGGCACCAGGGCGTATCTCCGACGAATTCCTGGAGAAACTTGGCCGCCGTGACGGCGCCTGCCGCCCGCTTGCCCACGTTTTTGATGTCGGCAATATGACTGTCCAGAAGCGAGCGGTACTCGTCGTCCAGGGGCAGCCGCCAGAACTTCTCCCCGGCCCTCTCCGAGGCCTCGAAAAAGCGCTCCGCCAGCCGGTCGTCATTGGAAAACAGCCCGGCCCGGACATGGCCCAGGGCGATCACGCAGGCGCCCGTGAGCGTGGCGATGTCCACCATGCAGGCCGGATTCAAACGCCGGGCATAGTGCATGGCATCGGCCAGAATCAGCCGGCCCTCCGCATCCGTGTTGAGAACCTCGATGGTCTTTCCCGACATGGAGCGGACCACGTCGCCGGGGCGTTGGGCCCGTCCGCTGGGCATGTTCTCGACGGCCGGCAGGATGCCCACCACGTTCCTGCGCAACCGCAGCCGGGACACGGCCTTCATGGCGGCCAGAACGGCACAGGCTCCCGCCTTGTCCGCCTTCATCTCCTCCATGCCCTGGGAGGTCTTCAGGGAGAGTCCCCCGCTGTCGAAGGTCACCCCCTTGCCGATCAGGACCACCGGCGGCGCGCCGTCGTCCTCGGCGCCGAAATGCTTGAGGACAATCATTCTGGCCGGCTCGTCACTCCCCCGGGCCACGGCCAGGAGGGCCCCCATGCCCTCGTACTCCATGGCCGGCTCATCCAGGATCTCGATCTGCAGACCCGACTTCTCGGCGATGGAGCGCGCCTCCTCCGCCAGCCGCGCGGGATTGATCCGATTCCCGGGCTGGTTGACCAGGGACCGGGCCAGATTGGTGGCCTCCCCCAGCACCAGCCCGCGGTTCAAGGCGTCCTGCAGCCCGGTCGCGCGCGCCGGATCGGCGGAGCAGAAAAGCGCCTGGCCGATCTTGGTCCGGCTTCGATCCCGGGTCTTGTATTCGTCCGGCCCGTAGCTCCCGATGACCAGCCCCTCGGCGCACGCCTGGATCGAGAGGGCGGAATCCGCTGCCTCCCAGCCTGCAACGGCGATGCGTACGACGTCGGAGCCGCGAAATTTGCGCACCACCTGAACCATGCGGTCGCGGAGCCGGGCGCCGTCGCAATCGCCGCGGCGTCCGGCCCCCAGGAGGACCAGACGGCGCGCCGAGACGTCCGCGGGCCGGTGAATCACCAGGATGTCACCGTTGGCCCCCGTCCATTCTCCACTGGCGGTCAACTCCGCCAGCAGGCCATCCATGCGTTCATCCGCCGACCGGTTCAGCCGGCCGGACTCCTCCTCCCGATAGAGAATCAGCACCACGGCATCGCAGTCCAGGCGATGCCAACTCGAATCGGCCACTCCAAGTTCCATGCTCATCGACGCTTCAACTCCTGTGCAATGTCCCGTTCGACGGCGCGGCGGCGGGCCGCTTCCCGTTTATCATAGAGGCGCTTCCCTCGAGCGACCCCCAGCTCGATCTTGGCCCTTCCCCTTTCGAAGTAGAGCGCCAGCGGGACCAGGGTGAATCCCTTGTGGGCGACGGCGCCCGTCAACCGGTTGATCTCTCTTCGGTGCAGCAACAGCTTCCGGGGCCTCAAGGGCTCGTGATTGGCCAAATTGCCGTGACGGTAGGGTCCGATGTGGCAATTCTCCAACCAGACCTCTCCATTCCGGATCCTGGCATAGCTGTCGGCAAGGCTGACCTGGTGGTCGCGGATCGCCTTGATCTCGGTTCCCAGCAGCACCATTCCCGCCTGGTACCTCTCCCGGATCTCATAGTTGTGGAAGGCCTTCTTGTTTCTGGCCACCGAACCACCGGTCACAACTCCTCCAAAAACGCGGGCTAAAGGCTCGACAGCGTCCGGTCCCGGTTCCCGTAGACCATGCGGTAGTAGCGCCGGTAATCGC
>JAJDTT010000050.1 GCA_022827025.1 Acidobacteriota bacterium | reverse complement strand
TACGAAATCCTGGGCCTCGACAGCCACACGATCCAACCCCTGCCGCAGCCTCGTTAGGTCATACGGACAGTCTTCTCTATATCTATGAAAAAAAGAACTTATCTGTATTCTGTGGCCCAACACGGTAAACTCGGGCTAGTGTGACCAATAGATCCATCGCCGATGCCGTTGCGTGAAAAGAGAGCTTGGCCTCGCGGGCCGCCGCCGGCAGCGACAAGATCGGCTTCGTCTTGAGGGCGTTGTGGACGCGCAACGCCGACCCGGTCCTTCGCCCCGCGGCCGCTTCGATACGTTGTCGGTCACTCTGAAGCATCCCGGACAGGCGTTGGGTGGTCGAGAGCGCGGCCTCGGCGGTCAGAGTGACTCCTTCGAGAAAAAAAGTGAGCCATGCCTCCCAGTCTCCAGTTCGGCGGACGCTGGTCAACAGGTCGTAATACATAGTCCTGTGTTCTTTGAAGAAAAGGCTCAGGTAAAGGAGCGGCTCGTGCAGCACGCCGCCGTGGCACAGCAGCAGAGTGATGAGCAGCCTTCCGACTCGGCCGTTGCCGTCGAGGAAAGGGTGAATTGTCTCGAACTGCACATGGGCCAAGGCTGCTCGCAATAGGACGGTCAGACCGTCATTTTCGGCGTGAAGGAAACGCTCGAACGCCGACATGCAGTCGAGCACCTCGGTGTGCGGAGGCGGAACGTATGCGGCATTGCCGGGACGGGTTCCACCGATCCAGTTCTGTGACCGTCGAAATTCCCCTGGCGTGTTGGTGCTGCCGCGACCGCGTGACAATAGTACGCCGTGGATCTCTCTGATCAGGCGATTCGACAGCGGGAAGCCCTCTGCGAGGCGGCGCAAGCCGTGCTCGAGAGCGGCCACGTAGTTTGAGACTTCGCGCACGTCGTCAAGCGGTGCCCCAAGGGCTTCGTCCAGCTCGAAGAGCAGGAGATCCGACATTGACGACTGCGTGCCCTCGATTTGGGAGGAGAGCACCGCTTCTTTACGCACGTAGGCGTACAGAATTAGCGCCTTGTCCGGCAAGAGCGTCGCTATGCTATCGAGGCGGCCCAAGGCGAGCAGGGACGATTCCAGCCTTTGTTGGAGTGGCCCGTCCAGGCGTAGGGCAGGTTTCGGCGGTAACGGTACCGGCACAAAGGCACGAATGACTTCACCGCCGATCTTCGTCACTCTGTAGCTGCCGATTTCGCCGCGTCGCATGGTGGGTAGTTCCTATTCACAAGGGAACAATAACGATACCGATTATTGCATTTTAATTCTTTAACTGCAATAGAATAGGCCGCAGGCTGGCCATCGAATCCATGGGCGGCGGGCGGTTTAGGAATTGCCCTGTGGGTCTCGATTAAGAAGGTTTCAAAGGAATGAGTTCGTGGGCAGGCGTGGCGGACGGTAGCCGGTGGCCGCCGACCCGTCGATCGGCGGCCACCAGGCTTCGAATCATAGTTTCCTGCCGGGACGGTGTCCGCGGCGGGCGCCCGGCCGTCCTCTGCGGTCGCGGAACTTCTCGATCTGCTTCAACTGCTCCGGCGTCAGCAGCGCGGAGAACGACTCGCGCGCGGATTCCTGCGTCTTCCGGATCTGCTGCCTCACGTCGCGCCCCTCGATGACGAGTTCACCGACCTTGGCGGGCGAGGACTCCTCCATCTCCAGTTGCTCCCGCAGTTGGGTCCGGATGCCGGCTCCCTTCTCCCGGAGAGAGGACATGGCGCCCTTGTGGCTCTCGCGCAGTTTCTTGACTTCGGCCATCTGCTCCTCGGTCAGCCCCAGCCGTTTCAGAGCCCGGTCCGGAGGCAGGGCGGCCCGTCGGCGAGCCCCGCGCCCGCGTGCCTCCCGGATCTTCTCCTTCTGTTCCGGCGTCAGCAATTCGGAGAAGGACTTCCGTGTGGCCTGCCGCGCATTCCGAATCTGCTGCCGCACGTCGTGCCCCTCTTTGACCAGTTCGCCGACCTGGGCGGCGGAAGACTCCTCCGTCCCCAGTTGTTCCCGCAACTTGGTCCGGATGCCGGCTCCCTTCTTTCGGAGAGAGGCCATGGTGGCCTTGTGGCTCTCGCGCAGCTTCTTGACCTCGGCCATCTGCTCCCCGGTCAACTCCAGCCGCTTCAGAGCCCGGTCGGGAGGAAGTCCAGCCGATCGGAAAGCCCTGCGCCCGGGCCCGGCCTGTTGAGTGTGCAGAGCCGCGAGGGTGCCTCCCAGAAGGGTGACTCCCAGCAGCCCGACGATCCAGAACTTGGGTTGTTTGATGCTCATGACGTTACTCGCTCCTTCCTTGGGTTGCGCGCCGCCCCCCATGAGGCATCGGCGCCGTTTCCCGACGTTCGCCTTGTGGTTTCTCCTCGCTCCACACATCCCTATGCAACGAACGAACGGATCGGTTGTTTCAACCGTCCTCTCCGGAGTCAAATTGACTCATGTCCGGCTCAATCACTAAAATCGGACCGAGTACGAAGCCTCAGCGGGGTCGGATCCAAGTGAAAATCGGCGATACGGGTCTGCAAGTTCCGGACATGTTGCGCCCTTCCAGGCGCCTGCGGTCTGCTTTGCTGACGGTGTTCATGGCGCTGCCGGGTGTTTCCGTCAACGCCGGACCCATTCCCGAGCCGAACCTGTCCTCCCTTTTTCCCCTGGGAGGACGGCCCGGCGCTCAGGTCCAGGTCACACTTCGGGGCGGGCATCTGGCTTCCGCGCGAGCGGTCTGGTTCGACTCGAAGGGCCTCGACGCCGAGATCGTGAGCTTTGAGGCGAAGGGTGAGGACAAGACCGAATCCGGACCGTCTCCCGAATCCGGCGCGGACCGGCTGGCCCTCCGGATCTCCATCGATCCGAACGTGGAGCCCGGAGAGCGGCGGTTGCGTGTCGTGACTCCGGGAGGCCTCTCCAACTCGCTCCCCTTCCGGGTGCACCGGGAACCCGTACAAATGGAACCGGAGAGCGCTCACGAGCTGCCGGACGGAGCCCAGGCCCTGAAGCCTTATCCCCTGGCGGTTCACGGCCGGATCACTCGTTCGGGCGAGGTGGACGACTACTCGTTCCACGCGGCGGCGGGGACGAGTCTGCGGTTCCAGGTCGTTTCCAGTCCGGCTCTGGACCCGGCCATCACTCTCTACGAGAGGTCCGGCGGCTGGTTCGATCCCAAGGGAACCCGGCGGATCGCATTCAACGACGAAGACGTCTTCTATCCGGGGTCGAGCACCGAGCCGGCCCTGAGCCACCGGTTCGACAAGGGGGGCACTTACTTTGTCCGGGTCAGCAGTTTCATGGGCACGGCCAGCCCCGACCACGCTTATCTTCTGCGGGTCGTCCCGGGGCAGGATCGAGAGGCGCCGGCCGGCTCCGCGCAGGGTCTGGAGCCGGCTGCCGCGGATTGGGAGGAGCGCAGTTGGACCCGCAGGCTGGAGACCGACCGCATGAAGACCTTGTGGACCCGGGCCGTGCCGTCGCTGGCCTCCCGGCCGGAGGGAGAACCCGGTTCCGAGACGGCCGATTCTGCTTCGGACGCAAAGCCCGATCCCTTCGCTCCCGTCCCCGTGGTCTCCCTGAGCGGTCGGCAGTCGGACAAAACGGAGCCGGCTCGCATCGCGCTGCCCACATTGCTCACAGGCGTGATCCAGCGTCCGGGCGAGATCCATCGCGTCCGGTTCACCGCCCAGGTGGGAGACCGCATCGTGCTGGAGGTGGAGACCCCGGACAAGACGGTCCCGCTGTTCAACCCGTACCTGAAGCTCGTCGATGCCGACGGAGTGGAGGTTCTGACCAACGTCCATTCCATCCTCAACTCGAATTCGGAAATCCAGAAGCAGATCCACCCCAAGACCACCCATGCCTTCCCCAGGGCGGGCGAATTCACGCTGGAAATCCGCGACATCACGGCGACGTACGGGGACGCGGAAATGAGGTACCGGGTGATGGTTCGTCCCCAGGTCCCCCACATGGGGAAGGTCCACATCGAGGACGAGGTGCTGAACCTGGAGGCGGGACGGGCCGGCAGGCTGAGTGTGATCACCGATCAGGAGGAGGGCTTCGAGGGCGCCATCATGCTCACCATGGAGGGTCTCCCGGCCGGCGTCGAGACGGTGACCGCCACCGAAACCGAGCCGGTCACGCCGCCGGCCATCAACCGGGGCAGGGAAGAACGGTACGTGGCCCAAAACAAGAAGGCGACGTTCGTGCTGGTCGCCTCGCCCGACGCGCCGGAGACCCCCCGGCCGGTCAAGGTCCGGGTCTCGGCCCGACCCGTGGTGGAAGGTCTTCTGGGCCCCGCCACACCGGTCAAGGAACTGTTCGTCATGGTGCTCCCGACGAGGGAGGCGAACCGATAGGAATAAGGGTATGAACGCCTTCACGGACTTGCACAATTGGATTGCGTGGCGCGGGCTCCCGTGGGTCGTCTGCCTGGCGGCTGTAGTGGCCTCCCCCACGGAAGCGACGGTCCACGCGCGCGCGGCGTCCGCCTCCGCCGGGACGGCGGCCAAAGCTTCGTTCGACGCTTCCGTCGTCAGTCTGCACCTGTACCCGGAGGAACGGACCCTGAGGGGCGGCAACGCCTCCCAGCAATACGTCCTGATGGGAACTCTGGCCGACGGCAGCCGCAAGGACCTGACGGCTCAGGCGTCATTTTCGCTCTCCGATCCCAAGGTCGCGCGGCCCGGGGAGCGGGGACGGTTCTCCGCCGTCGCCGACGGCGAAACGGAGGTGGTGGCCGCCGTGGGACAGTTGGAAGCCAGGTCCCGGCTGCGGGTAGCGGACTCGAGCTGGACGAGACCGTTTCACTTCTCCCGGGACGTCCTCTCGATTCTGACCCGCCGCGGCTGCAACCAGACGGAGTGCCACTCCGGCTTGAAGGGCCGGGGGGGATTCAAGCTGTCCATGAACGGATCCCACCCGCGGCAGGACTACGACTGGATCGTGCAGGGGGGAATGTACCAGGTCCTCACCGACGAGCCGGGCGAACCGAGAATCCCTCGTGTCAACCTGGAGGAACCCGGCAAGAGCCTGCTGCTGCAGAAGCCCACCATGCAGGTTCCCCACGTCGGGGGGCCGAGAATCGACCAGGAGTCCAGGGAATACGCCCTCCTGCTGGACTGGGTCCGAAGGGGTTCTCCGTACGGCGAGCAGGACTCGAAACGGGTCAAGGTCGCCCGGATGGAGTTGTTTCCCCGGGAGACCGTTCTGAGGCAGGGAGAAGAGCAGCAACTGGTGGTGAGCGCCCACCTGTCGGACGGAAGCGTGGAGGACTACACGGACCGGGTCCGGTTCGACGTGAATCACGGCTCCGTGGCCGGGATTTCTCCCGGCGGCCTGGTGAAGGCCCGCAACGGAGGCGAGACGGCGATCCTGGTGCGGGGCGCGGGCCAGGAGGTCCTGGGGACCGTCGGAGTGGTGGCGGACCGGGTGGCCGACTATCCTGAGCTTGCGGCCCGCAATTTCATCGATGAGCGGATCTTCTCCAAGCTCCGCCGTTTCAACATCGTCCCCGCGGAGCTGTCGAGCGACTCCGAGTTCCTGCGGCGGGTCTGCCTCGACCTGACCGGCCGGATCCCGCCCGCGGCCCGGGTCAAGGAGTTCCTGGCGGACCCGGACCCGCAAAAGCGCGAGAAGCTGGTGGAAGCTCTGCTGGATTCGCCCGAGTACGTGGACTACTGGACCTTCCGTTTCGCCGACCTGTTCCGGGTGTCGGTCTTCGTCCTGGGAATCAACCCCAAGTGGAGCCAGTCGTACTGGGAGTGGATCCGGGACGCCGTGGAACGCAACCGGCCGTATGACGAAGTGGCCCGCGAGCGCATGGCGTCACAGGGTTACAGCGCCCCGTCCCGCCACTATCTGCCCTACCTGGTGGTGCCGCCCCCGGAGAACATGATGGGCGAGCAGGTCCGGGTCTTCATGGGGCGCCGCTTGGATTGCGCCCAATGCCATGACCACCCCTACGAGCGCTGGACCCAAAACCAGTTCTGGGGAATGACCGCCTTCTACGGCTCCATGTTCAAGCTGGGCGGCAATCCCGAATCGGTGATTTTCGATCATCCCAACGGAACGGAAGTGGCCGCCGACGTGCCCAGCCCCAAGGACCTGCGGGTGCTGCACCCGCGAACCGGGGAGGTGGTCGATCCGGTACTGCTGGACGGGACCCGGGTGGCGCACACCCCCACCAACTACCCTCGCGGCGAACTGGCCCGGTGGGCCACCTCGCATCCTTACTTCGCCGAAGCCGCCGTCAATCGGATGTGGAGCTACTTCTTCGGCCGGGGCCTGGTGGAGCCGGTGGACGACTTCCGGAGCAACAATCCTCCCACCCATCCCCAACTGCTGAGGCAGTTGGCCCGATACTTCGCCGACAACGGCTACGACCTGAAACAACTGTTCCGGCTGATCGTGAGATCGAGGACCTATCAACTTTCCAGCACGACACGAGGGCCGCAACCGTCCGGCCAGGCGATCTACGCTCACGCGCCTTCCCGTCCCCTGGAGGCCGAAATCCTGCTCGACGCCATCTGCGACGTGACCGGCGTCCCGGAGCATTTTCCCGTGCCCGCCTTCGCCAGCGTCAGGACGGATGGCGCGGCTCCCAAGGGAACGCGCGCGATTCACCTGAAGGAACCGGACGTCTACGCCTCTTCGTTCCTGGATATCTACGGTCGGCCCACCCGCTTTTCGGTGCCGGAGCGGGATTCGGAACCGATGCTGAGCCAGGCGCTGCACATCCTGGCGGGATCGACCTACAACGACAAGCTCTGGACCGAGGGGTCGCGTGTCTACGACCTGTTCCGGCAGGGGGCTTCGGACGGAGAGATCGTCGAAGAGCTCTACCTGGCGGCCTTTGCCCGCTTTCCGACTCCGGCCGAGTCGGAAGAGCTGTCGGGTTTGATCGCGCGGACCACCAGCCGCGAGCAGGCCCTTCGGGATCTGCAGTGGGCCGTCCTCAGTTCGCGGGAGTTCGCCGAGAACCACTGACAGGTCTTTCCCAATTATTCTCTCCTGATTCGTAGGGGCGACCCTTGTGGTCGCCCTCGCGGCGCCAGCAATCGGCATCGAACGGGCGCCACCCTGTTACTCCCACGACAGGTCCCGGAGTTAAGCCTGGCCTCTGGGTCCGTTCCGAATCGAAGAGGGCACCCGCAAGGGGCGCCCCTACGGGATTCCGATTTGATGCCCAACCCATTCCACTCGGAGGTTTGCGGAATCGCAGCCGTAACGTGTAAAGTAAAGCCAACGGTGTACTCATGCTGAAGCAGATCGGATGCCTGCGGAAACCCCAAGGTTACTGGAGCCGGCGTGACTTCATCCGGGTCGGTTCGCTGGGATTTCTGGGCGCGCATCTGACCCAGTACCTGAGGCTGGAGGCGGCTCTCAAGACGGCCGGCGCGGATCTTTCGGGTGCGAAGGCCAAGGCCTGCATTCTGGTCTGGCTGGAGGGCGGCCCGAGCCAGATCGACACTTGGGACCCCAAGACCAACAGTTCCTTCCGGCCCATCTCCACCAACGTCGACGGCATCCAGATCTCGGAGCTGCTGCCCCGGCTGGCGAAGCGGATGGACAAGCTGGCGCTGGTCCGTTCCATCAAGTCCTTCGGCAACGACCATCCCCAGGCGGTCCACTACTCCATCACCGGCCACCGCCACAATCCGGCCATGGAATTTCCCAGCCTGGGGTCCATCGTGGCCAAGGAGATGGGATCCTCCAACGGACTTCCTCCCTACGTCATCGTCCCGCGCTGGGAGCGCAACCGCCAATACCAGGATTTCTTCCGTTCCGCCTTTCTGGGTCCGGACTACATGCCCATGACCATCCCGGACCCGGCAAAGGAGGATTTCCACGTCCCGAACCTGACCCTGCCCAAGTCGCTGAGTCCGGCCGTGCTGGAGAATCGCCGCCTTTTCCTGGACTCGGTGGACCGGGTCTACCGGCACCGGGTGGAGAGCCTGAAGCACTCCAGCATGGACGCCTTCATGGACAAGGCCTGGCAGATGATCCTGGCGCCCCAGGTGCGAAACGCCTTCGACCTTTCCAAGGAATCGGAAAAGACCCGCGATACCTACGGCCGCGATTCCGTCGGGCAGAGCATGCTGCTGGCGAGGCGCCTGGTGGAGGCCGGCAGCCGGTTCGTCACCGCGGCCGGTTTTCACGGCAATTCCTGGGACACGCACAGCAAGAACGACGAAGGGCACCGGGATCGGCTGACGCCGCCATTGGACCGGTCGCTCTCCGCCCTCATCGACGACCTCAACGAGCGCGGCCTTTACGATTCGACCGTGGTGCTGGTGATGGGCGAGTTCGGAAGGACTCCCCACCGCAATCCCGCCCTAGGCCGGGACCATTGGCCCCAGTGCTGGTCCATCGCCCTGGGCGGCGGCGGACTACAGACGGGAACGGTGGTGGGCCGCAGCGATGATCGCGGGGCCTACGTCGTCGACCGCGAGGTCAGCATCGGCGACATCTTCGCCACCGTCTACAAGGCCCTGGGGATCGACTGGCACAAGGAATACATGACGCCGGTCGGACGCCCCCTCAAGATCGCCAACGGCCTCGACGACCTCACCGGAGTCCCTCTTCCGGAGCTGATCTAGCCGGGCCCGCCGTTGTCGTCCTTCGGCGCCATGGACAGCCGCCTTCAGTTCGTGACGCGACGAAATCCTTGCCAACCTGTTCCGAACGACCCGCTGGGAGAGAAATGAGCAACCAAAAGGAAGACACCACCTACACCATGGGCCGCACTCAGGCGGAAACCGAACGCCTGATCCGCCAGTCGCAGATGTATTCAGGCCTGACCCGGCGCATGCTGACCGAAGCGGGCCTGACCAACGGCATGAAGGTCCTGGACATCGGCAGCGGAGCGGGAGACGTGGCCATGGCCGCGGCCGAGCTGGTCGGTCCCGAGGGCCGCGTGGTGGGGGTCGACGTCAACCCGGAGATCCTGGAAACGGCCCGGGCCCGAGTCGCGCAAGCCGGGCATGACAATGTCGAGTTCGTGGCCGGGGACGCGCGCACCCTGGACCTGGACAGCGATTTCGACGCCTTGATCGGCCGGTTCGTCCTCATGTACATGGCAGATCCGGCCGAGGCCCTCAGGCAACTCTCCACGCGCTTGCGTCCGGGAGGCATCGTTGCGTTTCACGAGATCGGCTTCACCACCGATCGCCGGCCCCATGCCATCGATACACCGTTGGCGGAGCAGTTGTTTGAGTGGACGATCGAGGTCTTCAAGCAATCAGGCGCCCATGCGGATCTGGCCTACCGCCTGTACGGCACCTTTGTCGACGCCGGCCTGCCCGAACCCCGCCTGGAATACACGGCGCTTGGAGGCGGCGAGCCCGGATGGCCGGGATACCAGTACATTGCCGACAGCGTGCAGAGTGTCCTTCCCCTCCTGGAGCATTTCGGAATCGCCACCGCGGAAGAAGCGGATTTGGCGACGCTGCCGGAGCGGCTGCGGGCAGACGTGGCGGCGGCGAAGTTGCCCGTCATCCTGCCCACGACCGCCATGGCCTGGACGCGGCTGCCGGAGGACGACGGCTGATCGGTTGTCGTCTTCAAGGGATGGGGCAGGGACATTCAATGACCCTGCGCCTCTTCCAGACGTTGGGGTCCCACGATTCAACTTGTGGAGCAATTTTGGCCCTTGGACCGATGAGCACGGCCTGAATTCCTGGGGTGTATCCTATCGATAGGCCGTGGCATCCAAGGAGAGCGTCCAACTACCGTCACCACGGACTGCTGGAGAACTGGCCGCCGAAGGCCTCGCTGAACAGAGTCCGTTGCTCGGTGTCGCCGAGCATGACCAGTTGCGCTCCGGGCTCGAGCTTCATCTCAGACCGCAGCTTGGTCACGGTTTCGCCGTTCTGCTGTATGGCGACCACGCTCAGGCCGGTCAGAGATCCGATTCGGCTCTCGGACAGGAGTTTGTTCTCCAGGGAGGCGGGAAGGGGCACGGAGAACAGGTCGACTCCTTCTCCCAGCATCACGAGTTCATGCCCTTCGATGAGCGACACCACGGCTTCCGCTCCCAGGGAGGAGTAGCTCAGCACGAAGTCGGCCCCGGCGCGATGGATGGCTTCCAGGTTCCGGTCATGGGTGATCCGGCTCACGATGCGAAGATCCGGTTTGAGGCGTCGCAAGTAGACGGCCAGGTAGACGTTCATGGCGTCGTCGGCGGTGCTCAGCAGCACGGAGGAGACCTCGTCCAGTCCGGCCCGCTGCAGCACTTCGCGGTCGTTGGCGTCCCCGACGAAGACATGATCGGCGATCCCTCGCACCTGTTCCGCGGCATGGGGGTCCCGGTCCAGGGCGTGAACGCGAAGGCCCTTTCGCTTGAGGGAGCGGGTGGCAGCGGCCCCCACGGTTCCGGTCCCGATGATGAGACCGGGGGCGCCGGAATGAGGCTGATGGCCCGGCAGCATTCGAGCGAGTGTGGACAACTGTTCCGGCGATCCCACGACCACCACGATGCTCTTGTGCGTGATGGGAGTGTGCGGGAAAGCGGGAATCAGGTGGCCATGTTCCCAGACACCGACGATGTTCAACCCGGTCCGTTCCCGAAGCTGGGTCTCGCGCGTCTCGAATCCGGCCAGCGGAGTATCCCGGGCCGAGAACTCGGCGATCTGCAGGCCCGAAAAACTTCCGATGACGTCCAGTTCCCCGAGACCGGCGCTGACCCGGTTGGCCAGGGACTCGCCCAGGCGCACTTTCAACGGCAGGACGTGGGTGCACCCGCTCAATTCCAGGATGTCGGTGGAGTCCACGTGCTCCACGATGCCGACGATGGGCAGGTCGCTGCACATTTCGCGGACGGTCAAGGTGATGTTGGTGTTCGTCGTGTCCTCGCAGTTGGCGAGGAGCAGACGCGCCTGTTGTGCTTGCAACCCGGCGTAGGTCGTCTTGCTGTCCAGCTCGCCGGTAACGACGAAACTTCCATCGTGCAGGAGCCGGGCGGCCTTCTGGGGGTCCGGTTCGATGACGTAGCATGAAATCCCCCGGTGCCGAAGCTGTTTGGTGATCCCGGCCGCAATCTCATCGTGGCGGGTGATGATGACGTGATCCCGGACATCCGCGGGCACCCGGCGAGGGGCCCGCCGCCGGACCTGCGCTTCGAGCCATGGCG
Organism: Acidobacteriota bacterium; assembly: GCA_022827025.1. GTDB lineage: Bacteria > Acidobacteriota > UBA6911 > RPQK01 > JAJDTT01 > JAJDTT01. Next base: position 9,470 of record JAJDTT010000050.1, on the reverse strand, counting down.
CATAGAAAAAACGGATGAAGGTGAAGGGCAGCACCACCAACATCAGCACCACCCCCGAGATCAGGACGGCCACGCTGAACAACCTTCCCAGGTCGGTGGTGAAGACCACGTCCCCATAACCCAGGGTGCTCATGGTGATCACGACCCAGTAGACCCCGGTGGTCCAGGAATGGGACTGCCCTTCGTGAACCATGATCGCCTGGAAGAGGACGGCGAACAGCAGGATGACAACGCCGAGAAAGACGATGTAGCGAAGCAGCGCCAGGATGTTCTGGCGGAGTTCCCCCGCGCCGAAGATGTCTGCCAGATCACTCCACGGGAAGCGCATGCTCGAACGGTAACTCCAGGTTCAAAACTCGAAGGATCGGCTTTCGGAGCATTCGGCGGACCAATTTACCATTCCGGCAAGGGCAAAGAGAAAATGAAAAAAGAGAACAGAGAAAACCAGGATGACCGGACGCCGCGGTTCGTTGACCCTCGGTGGACCATCCTGTATAGTGCGGCGCCCTTGGAGGAACCCCCATGACGGAAGTCAATCTTCTCCGTCCCCGCGGCCGCTATTTGAAGCGAGTCCGCCGGATCATCTTCACGATTGTGGCCCTGTGGGCCTTGATGGTTTTCGGATTCCAGATTCTCCTGTTCCTGGTTCAACGGGATCCCATGGGGTCCAGCTTCCTCACCGACGCCCGGTTCCTGGGATTCCCCTTCCACTACTGGTTCACGGGCCAGTTCTCCATCATCGGATTCCTGCTGCTTTGCATCTGGTTCAACCGGCTCTTCGATCGGCTGATCGATTCCGGCGAAGATCCCCGGCGGAGGCAAGACAAGTAGTGGATGAAATCGCGGTGAGAACCGGGCCCGCCCTGATTCTGGCGGCGACCCTGCTGTTGTTCGTGCTGGTGGGGATCCTGACCCGGGTCCGCAACCTGGAAGAATACTGGGTGGCCGGCCGCAGGATCGGTCCCGTCTCGTCGGGAATGGCCATCGCCAGCAACTGGATGAGCGCCGCCAGCTTTCTGGGGATGGCGGGCCTCCTCTACCTGCAGGGTTATTTCGGCTTGGCCTATGTCCTGGGCTGGTGCGGCGGGTACGTCCTGCTGCTGGTCCTGATGGCGGCCCAGATCCGCAACTACGGGAAGTTCACCGCACCCGACTTCATCGGCGACCGGTACTACTCCAAGACGGCCCGGTTCCTGGCCGCCATCATCACGCTGGTTATCTCCTTCGTCTACGCCGTGGGCCAGTACAAGGGTATCGGGGAGATGTTCAAGTGGATCTTCGGGATGGACTACAAGCTGTCCATCATCACCGGCACCATCGTGGTTCTCTCCTACGTGCTCCTTTCGGGAATGATGGGGGTGGTGCGCAACCAGCAGGTCCAGTACATCGTCCTCATCACCGCCTTCCTGCTGCCGCTTTTCTTCATCGCCAAGAAGCTGGGGTTCTTCTACGTGGTGCCGCAGGTGGGCTACGGAGCGGCCGTGGCTCAACTCCAGGAAACCCAGCCCCAGTTCGCATTGCCCTGGGGGGATGAGGGGATCTATCAGTGGATCGCCCTCTGCTTCACTCTGATGGTGGGCACCGCGGGGCTGCCCCACGTCATCCAACGCTTCTACCTGGTCCCCAACGCCAGCGACGCCCGCAAGTCGGTGGTCTGGGGGCTCTTCTTCATCGGCGTCCTCTACTGGAGTGCGCCCGCCTTTTCCGCCTTCGGTCGGATTCTCAATCCCGACGGGGGGAGGGAAGTGGCCGACGTCATCATCATCAACGCCGCCGAGAACGCGGGACTCCCCGAATGGTTCACCGGCCTACTGGCGGCGGGAGCCGTGTCCGCCGCCTTCAGCACGGTGGCGGGGCTGTTGATGGCCGCCTCGGCCGCCTTCGCCCACGACCTCTATTTCGGGCTCTTCAAGCCCACCGCCTCCAACAAGGAGCGCGTCATCGTGGCGCGCCTGGGAGCCGTGGTCCTGGGTTTCGCCATCATGGTGGTGGCCCTGGAACCGCCGGCGCTCATCGGACAGATCGTGGCCATGGCCTTCGCCATTGCCGGATGCACCATCTTCCCCGTCTTCGTCCTGGGCATCTGGTGGAGCCGCACAACCCGGGAGGGGGGGATTGCCGGCATGCTGGTGGGGGGGCTGATCTCCATCGGCGCCCTGTTCTGGGGCGATACGGTGTTGGCGTCCTGGATTCCCGCCACCTCGTCGGCCTTGATCGGGGCTCCGGTGGCCTTTCTGACCATCATCGTGGTCTCCCACCTGACTCCCGCTCCGCCGCGGGAGATCGACGGGCTCATGCAGCAGATCCATACGGGTGAGGACGGGTCGGCGTAGGCGCCTGCGCGCGGCATCGCCCGATCTGGGGCGAGAGTCTGGGATTCAGGGTAGCCGGAGTCGCCACTGCCGGGCCGGCTGTTCTCCGTACCCGTTTCGATTCAAGACAGAACTCTACGTTCCCCCGGTTATCTGCTTCGGTTCCGTCCGGCCTGCATCCGAATCGGCGAACCGCAGGGCCGTTTCCTCACGCCTGCGCCGGGCTCGTTCGCCTGCTCTGATCAGGGCGGCTTCGATGCCGGCCAGCTCCTGTTCACGCGAGTACTTGGATGGGTGGCGACTCTGGGAACACATCAGCGAATTACCTCCGCCAAGAGTACGGAAGTGCACGCGGTCCGAGTTGTCATATACGGCCCAATCGTCGACCAGATGGCGGTAAGTCTGATTGAAATTACGCCATCCGGCATCAAATCGCCGCCGAACCACGGGCTCCGGAACGTCGTGCCCTCCCTCCGCCACTCTCCGCGCGACGCGTTGGATCGCAGCCTCGGGTGTGGGCAGGCACAGGAACAACAGCTTGACTCGATACCCGCGCGCCTGCCACTGGGGAATCCAGCGTACGAAACCGCGCCCGCTCAACGTCGTTTCGAAAGCGAAGCTGCGGCCGCTTTGCGCATGGTGATGGATCTCCTCCACCATCAGGCGGCCGGCGCGAAGCGCTACGCGTCCGGGACGGAATGGGCTCAGGCCGGCGGCGATGAGATCGGCGTTGACAAAGGTCGGACAATTGGCCTCGTTCGGCAGATACTCCATGGCGAACGTCGTCTTGCCCGCCCCATTCGGTCCGGCAATGATAAGAATCTGCTTTGTTCCGGTTTTCGTTGCGCGGGAGGCTGTGCTGTCACCCGACGCTTGAGCCTCGGGCCGGAGGGCTGTCACAGCTTCAGATTCAGCAGCCGAATCGCGTTGCCGCCCAGGACCATCTTCTTCTCTTCGTCGGTGATCTGGCAGACGATGACCTTGGCCAACTGCTGCGCGGCGTCCAACAGGGGCATGTCGGTGCCGAAGAGGACCCGGTCGGCTCTGCCGTTCTTGACAGCGTATTCGATGCCGCCGTTGCGCAGGCCGGAGCTGCAGGTCTCCACGTAGATGGTGGGGAAGTCCCGCACGGCGCGCATGACCTCGGAGCTGGTGCCTCCGCCGGCGTGGGCCATCACCCAGTTGATCTTGGGGAATCGCTTCACCAGGTTCTCGTAGCGCTTGTAGACGGAAACGGAAGGCGGGTCGAAGTAATGCGTGGCGTGGGACATGATCGCCAGGCCCCGCTCGTTGGCGAATTCGTAGATGGGAAAGTAAAGGGGGTCGTCGTGGGACACCCGGACGTAGTGGGGATAGATCTTGATGAACTTCATTCCCAGGGGCCCGAAGCATCGTTCCAGCTCGGGAACCATCTCTTCCGGGTAGTTGGCGCTGATGAAGGCGGCTCCGGCGAAGCGTTTGGGCCACTTGCGGACGTACTCGGCGACCCGGTCGTTGCCCCGGTACGAATCTCCGTAGAAGATGCAGTTGAGGCAGGCCAGATCGATGCCGGCGTTGTCCATGCAGCTCAAGAAGAGCTCCGGCGTGTCCAGCATGCCGAAGCGGCCCCAATTCCCCAGATGGGCGTGAAAATCGACGACGGGGATGTCTTGCATTTTTTCGACCTCTATCCCATTCCGAGGAGACGTTCCAGATTACCGGCGCAGATGGCCCGGACGGTGGACTCGGGCAGCCCCATGTGGTGCAGGGCATAGACGTGGATGCCCATTGCCGACTTGGGATAACGGGAGCCGAAGAGGATGCGCGAGTCGTCCATGAACTCCAGGAATCGGTTGACGGGATCCGCGATGGTGAGCCTGGAGGTCTCCACGTGGACGTTGGGGAGGCTCTTGAGCAGAGGAACGGCCCAGGAGACGTTGGAGTAGTGGATCTCGCTCAGGACCACGTTGAGATGGGGATGCTCCCGAATGGTGTCGTACACGTCCGCAGCGTTCAGTTCGGTCGTGTTGCCGAAAACCGTGTAGACCGCCGGCAGCCAGAGCGCCAGTCCTTCCCGCTCCATCCAGTCGAGCCAGGGTCCCACCACCCACTCCCGGAAGGGGTAGTGCTGATAGTGGGGGACCATGCGGATGGACCGGACGGCCGCGTCCTTGACGCTTCGGGTGAAGACGTCGAAATCGTCGAAAGACGGATTGCAGAAGAACTGGGGAACCAGTCTCGAGTCCCCGTGGATCAGCTCCTGGAGGATCAGGTTCCCCTCCATGGAGTCGTAGGTCGCCCCGTTGGGATGCCAGACCAGCGCCCGGTCCACGCCGGCGCGGGACATCTCCTCGAAGATCTGCTCCGGAGTGTCCTTGAGGTTCCGCTGGTCATGCCGGCGCCCCAGCTCCGCGTTGGCGTCGAACACGGGAACCGCAGGCTTGAAGTTGAGATCGACTTTGCCCATCAGGAAGTCACTTTCGTTTGATCCGAAGGGGACGAACCGTTCGTCCCGGCTGAGTCAGGCAATCCACGGAACGCCCGTGCTGCCACCGGGCAGAAATTCTAGCAGCCGGTGAGATCGTGAGAAAGGCCGCCGCATCGTTATTGGAAGTGTCAGCCCCAGGAGTTGTGAGATTCGGCAGGGCGTTTCCCTCGGAATGAGGGGAGGAGAGGATGAAGCCGAATCCACTGAGCACTTGACGAATATTTACATATATGTAAACTGTGGGACTCAAGAATGTAGCGACGACTCAGGTCGCGTCAGGTTGGTGGGGTGGCCGTCGTCTGGGCGATCGACGCTTCAAACATGGAACTAGGAAGCCCCCACCGCCGGGCCTCCGGCATGATCCCGCGAGAAACTGGGCGGGGCTTGTCCATCAGCGGGGCCCACCGCGTCGCCGCTGTCGAACGACTCGTAGGGGCGACCCGTGTGGTCGCCCTCCCCCGAACGGCGCCACCATCCGCCGGCCATTGCCTGGGCACTACCGAACCGGGGGGGCGGAGCGGCGACTTTCTAGTCGCCGACTGGGAGCGGCGTCCTTCCGGGCGCCGGGAATGGCGACGTGGAGCGGCGACTTAGCCGGGGAACGATGCGACCCCGCGGGGCACCCACAAGGGGTGCCCCTACGGTCATCGGGAATTGGAAGTTTCAAAAATGAAGGAGAAGGAGAAGGAGAAGGAGAAGGGGACAGTCCCTTTTTCCGGGAGCGTGAAGTTGTGGTTGCCGGGGTACCGCCGTGTTCAGAGTTGTGGGTCACCTGGATACCGTGTACGATATGACCATGGTCGTGACTATGGTTAGATGCCACAGTGCAAGAGGGAGGGATGTGATGCCATGGCAGTTCCCAAAAACGACGGAGCGAGTGAATCCCGTACCATCAAGGCGTCCGAGTTCAAGGCCACGTGCCTCAGGCTGATGGACGAAGTGGCAGAAAGCGGAGAAGAGATCGTGATCACGAAGAACGGCCGCCCGACCGCGCGCCTCCTGCCCTACCGCAAGCGGTTCGGGGATTGGTTCGGGGCTGATCGAGACAGGATCGAAATCATCGGCGACATCATTTCTCCGATTGACCTGGAGTGGGAAGCCGAGGTGAACCCCGACCGGGTGGCCAATCCGTGATACTGGTGGACACTCACGTACTGTTGTGGTCGAGACTTGGTGGACCGCAAATCGGGCCCCGTTCCAGAGGACTGATGGAACGGGGACTGCGGGAAGCCACGCTGGCGGCGTCGGCGTTTTCGTTCTGGGAGGTCGCTCACTTGCACGAGAAGGGGCGCATCCGACTGCTGGAGGACGTCAGAACCTGGCGAACCCGGCTTCTCCAGGATGGTCTCGTCGAGGTTCCGGTAGACGGCGACATTGCCATCCGAGCCAACAGCCTGGAGGACTTCCACGCGGGTCCGGCCGACCGGATCATCGTCGCGACCGCGCTGGGGGGGCACAGTCTGCTCACGGCCGATGAGCGCATCCTGAACTGGAGCGGCAACCTTCGCCGCGTGAACGCGAGAGCATAAGAGAAGAGAACCGGACGGCAAGTCTATAAGGATGACAAACCCGTCACCGAACAGTGGCAACGGATGCTCGACTATCGGAAACGGAAAGAAGCGGAGCGGAGAAAGGCTTGACCAACGGGGACCCCTGTGGGTTTTGGCATGATCGGATTGGAGGGCAGTCCCCTTTTCCAGGTACGGACAATGCTAATGACAACGAGTGAGTTGGCAGGCCAAGCGCATCCAACTCACCGAAACCGTAGCGAGTAGAGATCCGCGTCCTTCATCACCAGCCGCAGCCGCACCGGTTTGCCCTCAATCCGCTTCAAGGGCTCCTTCGTCGTGGCCCCGGCGTGGGGCCTCTCCCAGCGGACGGTGTGCTCGATGTCGTCTCCCCAGACCAGGGGCGATTCCTCCAGGGCGAAGCCGGGTAGCGGACGGCCCGCGTCATCCTGGATCTCGATGTGGATGCTCCCCGCCGCGGAAGTGGCGAAGTTGAGCACCAGGTTGCTCCCTTTGAACGTCAGGGGCTTGGTCACCACTTCGCCGCCGCGGTAACCGGCGTTCAGTGAGACGAACCCGTCGGTCCGCAGGACCATCCGCTCCATGTGGATGCTGGGGAACTTGTAGTGGCGGAGCACGTAGAGGGAGATCTCATCGTCTCCGGTGGAGACGACTCCCGTGGCCGTCATGTTGTTGCGGTTGTGCCAGTTCCTCTGCTCGCGGCCGGGCCGGATGAAGGACTGGGGAAACGTGCGGTCCCAGTGCAGACCGTCACGGCTGGTCATGAAGACCGTGTCGGAAACCCCGCTCTCGGGCGAATCGGCAAGCTGGGTCCGCCAGGGAACGAAGCGCTTGGGAAACCCCAGGAAGATATGGGGCGCCCGGTAGTAGGCCGTGATGCCGTTGGTGTAGAAGTGGTCTCGGGGACCGGCTCCCAGCTCGATGTCCTCCAGTTCGCTCCAGTTCAGAAAGTCGGGAGAGGTGGCCCGGGCGATGGCCCGGATCGTGGGTGCCCGGCGCACGCCGGAACCGCTGTGGCGGGGCGGATACCAGACGCGGAGATAGGCGGCGTACTCGTTCCTGAACCCGTCCCAGAAGATCCCGTCCCCACCCCAGTCCGTGGGAGGCTGCGTGAGGATGGCCTCTTCGCGGACCGGCTTCCAGTGGACTCCGTCGGGGGAAACCATTCCCGCCATCCGCTTCAAGGGGCGGTTGGGCTCTCCGGAGGCCAGCGCCTTGTACCGTTCCTCGGGGGGAGTCTTGGGATTGTTGTCCAGAAAGACCATGAAGTTGTGGTTGCCGAAGCCGTCCCAGATGATGTTGTTCTGCTTCGATCCCTCGAACTCCACCAGGCCCAGCGCGGGCTTGGTCCAGGTCCGTCCGTCCTTGCTCTCGGCGTAACAGGTCACTTCGGGATGTTCGGGGACCATGGTCTCGCCCGGTTTCAGGAGGGACGGGACCGCGGAGGTCGTGAGGCTGTGCCCCCGGTAGTACATGCGGTAGAGACCGTCGCCATGAACCACCGAGACGTAAAAGCAGGTCGTGCCCTCCCAGGGTTTGTCGAAGTGGAGCACCCTGCCGCCGGAGGTGGGGGTCTGGAGTTCCAGACGGACGTCTCCGGTCATGGATTCGACCAGGTAGTCGTCCACCATGAGCTCCAGCCGGTCGCCGATGTCCAGTGGTGGGGTCTCGTGGTCGCTGCCGGCGTTCAACGCCTGTGATGCGAGCAGCAGAGCCGCGAGCAGACTCGATCTCATCATCCGGATCATCCCTGGAGTCTGCGCGGCAGATTGATTTCTGCCGCGCAGGCTCCTTGTGTCCGGTGGCCGCAAACGGACAGCAGCCTATCTACCCAGCGGCACCACCGGAAGCGTGGTGAAGATGCCGTTCATGGCGTCCATCTCCACGCCCACGCCGGTGAAATCCGCCTGTCCTGCCGGCGCCGTACAACGGACCGAACCGGTGAAATCCGACGTGTCGTGGTCGAATAGTTGGTCGATGAACATGGAATCCTGACCATTGGCCGGCAGGGTCACCGGCTTCATTTCGATCATCTCGCCACCCATCATCAAATGGCAGCTCAACTCCAGTTCGGACTCGCTCAGGTTTCGGAGTGCCATTCCCGTGTTGATGCCGCCGGCTTGCCGGCGCACGGGGATGATGGCGTCTCGGAGCGGCTGGCTGGATCCCACCCCCGCCACGCCGACGCCCGGAAAATCAAAGCGCAGGACCCCTCCGATGGGGCTGTCGAGACCTTCGGTGACAACTTTCACCGAACCGGTCACCAGATCTCCCATTCCGTTGGTCGAAATGGTGACCTCTCCCAGGGACGGCAATTCGGACATGGGGGTCAGAGCGCGGAAGACCGTAACTTGCAAATCCTCCGTGACGTCCACCAGAGATTCCGGGACGATGAGTTCGCCCGACTTGTCATAGAAATAGACAAGGGGTTGAATCGGCGTGGCGGCCAGGTTCACCAGCACCACATCGGAGCTGAAGGAGTCCCCGTTGCCAAAATGGGCGAAGTCCAAGGCCATCTGCCCGTCCTTGTAGAAGCCGGAGCCAACGATAATGGACTGCTCTCTCGGCTCGGATCCAGGAATGTTGACTGTAAACGAAAGCTCACGGGCGTAGGTCACCTTGGGTATCTCGGCGCTGTCGGTGTCGTCATTGGGGTCGTCGAAATGGTACTCGACGTAGCCGCCCCTCGTGCTCTGGGTCGCCGCCTCGATAATCTGGGGCAAAATGAGTTCTCCGGTGACAGCGTCTCTGAGAACATCGGTGGGAGCTCGAAGCTCGTATCTCTCGGGGAACGCCCCGTGAAAGAGAGTGAAGCCGTTTTCGTCCATGATGAACAGGTAAACAGGGCCTGCTCTCCAGATTCCGTTGGGATGACGGAGAATTCTCTTGAGTTTGACAAAAGCGTCCCGGCCTTCCTCCCTGTAGAGTTGGCCGATGTATTGCAGCGTGCCGATCACGAAGGCCTTCAGAGTTTCGCGGTCCACCACGTCATGGGCCGTCACCGGAAGGACATCGCCGGGGTCGACGTCTTCCGCCACCAAGTGGGATTCCTGAAGATCGAAGCCGGCGACGAGGATGGTTGGGAGACCGTCAAAGCCAATCGAACCGCGGGCGTAGCCGTCGACGTTTGCCGCCTCCGCCATGAATGGGCCGCCAAGTTCC
>JAJDTT010000235.1 GCA_022827025.1 Acidobacteriota bacterium | reverse complement strand
GCCGCCGTTTCCGGGCGGGCGACCACAAGGGTCGCCCCTACGGCGATTTGAGGGAGAGTAAACTAGGCTCAGTTGACTTTAAGCCAGGGTTCCATGTAGGAACTAACTCAGTTCGGGAAGAATCTCTTGAAACACCTCACTATCCCAGTTCTGCCCATTTTCCTGTTGTCGGCCGCTCTGGCGGCGCCGCTGCCGGAAGAGTCGTCCGAGCTGCCGCCGCCAGCCGGGAAGACCGTCGATTTCTCCAAAGACGTGGAGCCGTTGCTGGAGAGCCGCTGTTACCTCTGCCATGGCCCGCAGCAGCAGATGAAGGGCCTGCGGCTGGACCGGGCCGAGGACGCGTTGCGGGGCGGCGAGTCGGGCACCGTGATTCGACCCGGCGACAGCGCCCGGAGCCGGCTCATCCAGCTCGTCGCCGGTCTGGTTCCGGATCAGGTCATGCCTCCCGGAGGGAAGGGGCTCAGCTCTGACGAAGTGGGGCTCCTGCGTGCGTGGATCGACCAGGGCGCCCGCTGGCCGGAGGTCGACGCGGACACGGGTCCGGAGAAACCGCAAGCCGAGTCTTCGCACTGGGCGTTCCGGTCCCTGACTCGTCCCGTTCCGCCGGCGGTGAAGGACTCGTCCTGGGTCCGGAATCCGTTGGATCGCTTCGTCTTGGCCAAATTGGAGGCCGAAGGCGTCGGGCCTTCCCCCGAAGCGGACAAGACGACGCTCATAAGGCGCCTCAGCCTGGACCTCACCGGGCTCCCACCCACGCTGGCCGAGTTGGACGCGTTTCTGGAGGAGGAGACCGATACCGCCTACGAGAATGCCGTCGACCGGCTCTTGGAATCTCCCCACTTCGGGGAGAAGTGGGCCCGCCACTGGCTGGATCTGGCCCGGTATTCCGACAGCGACGGCTACCGCCAGGACGACTTCCGGGCCCACGCCTGGCGCTATCGCCACTGGGTCATCCAGGCCCTGAACCGGGATCTGCCCTTCGATCGTTTCACTCTGGAGCAGATCGCCGGAGACCTGCTTCCCGACGGCGGAATCGAGTCCAAGGTGGCCACCGGGTTCCACCGCAATACGCCCAGCAACCGGGAAGGCGGAACCAACATGGTGCAGTTCCGCTTCGAGCAGGTGATCAACCGGATCAACACCGTGGGGACGGTCTGGCTGGGACTCACGGTGGGCTGCGCCCAGTGCCACGACCACAAGTACGACCCCTTGAGCCAGAAGGACTATTACCGGCTATTCTCCTTCTTCAATGACGCGGAGGAAGTGAACATCGACGCTCCGTTGCCGGGGGAGATGGGGCCCTATCTGCGGGAAGTGGCTTCCTATCGGAAGCAGCGAGCCGAGTTGTTGACCGAATACCGGGTGCCCGAGCTGCAGCCGGCCTGGGAGGCCAAGCTGCTGGAGGCCATGGCCCATCCGGGCCGGTGGCAGAACTGGGACAAGGCGGTGGGGACGGTCCGCGTCGGCGACATGCACCCGGTGTACGGGATGGGGGAGAAGATCCTGCGGAAGGATCCGTCGGAGCGGAGCGAGAAGGAAGCCAAGATCCTCACCGAGCACTTCGTCCGGTACTCCAGCCAGGTGGTGCCCAAGAAGGTCTACGAGGAGAAGCTCAAGTTCGGGGAGCTGCTCAAGAAGCTCAAGGAGTTGGAGGCCGGGTTCCCGGCTTTGAGCCAGGCCCAGACCATCGCCACCGAGGCGGACGGCCGTCCCAGCCATATCCACGTCCGCGGCGAGTTCAACCGCACGGGGGATCCGGTTGAGCCGGGAGTGCCCGGTTTCCTGCACCCGGAGGGGGACGAGTCGTCTCCTCCCAGGATCCGGCTGTCCAAGTGGATCACCAGTCCCGAGAATCCCCTCACGGCCAGAGTGACGGTCAACCGCCTCTGGCAGGAGCTGTTCGGACGGGGCATCGTCTTCACCACCGAGAATTTCGGGTTGCAGGGGGAGCAACCGTCTCATCCTGAACTCCTGGACTGGCTCGCCAGCGATTTTCGCGAGAACGGCTGGAGTCTGAAGGGCTCCATCAAGACCATCGTCATGTCTGCCGCCTACCGGCAGTCATCCGCAGTCCGGCCGGAACTGCAGTCCCGGGACCCGGACAATATCCTGCTGGCGCGGCAGACGCGGACGCGGTTGCCGGCGGAGTTGATCCGCGATTCGGCTCTGGCCGTGAGCGGCCTGCTGAATCCTGCCGTGGGAGGCAAGAGCGTTCGTCCTCCCCAGCCGGGGGGCAAGATGCAACGGCGGAAGTGGGTGGCGAGCGAGGGGCAGGACCGCTATCGCCGCGGTCTCTATATCCAGTACCAGCGCATGTTCCCCTATCCGTTCCTGGCCAACTTCGACATGCCGGGCGGTTACGAGGCCGTCTGCCGCCGGGGCCGGTCCAACTCTCCGCTGCAGGCCCTGAATCTGCTCAACGACGAGGTCTTCTTCGAGGCCGCCCAGGCGCTGGCGGTCCGGATCCTGACGGAGGGGCCGGAGGATCCTCGGGAGCGACTCGAGCACGCCTTCCGCCTCTGTCTCTCCCGCTCGCCGGCTCCCGAGGAACTGGAGTGGCTGGAAACGGCCATGCGCCGCCAGTCGGAGATTCTGGAGCAGGAGCAGGAATTGACGCAGTTGACCCTTCCCGTGGAGTTTCCCGGAATCGCTCCGCCGGAAGCGGCCTCCTGGGTCGGCGCCAGCCGCATCCTCTTGAACCTGGACGAGTTCATCACGCGGGAGTAGTCCCATGAACCCTGATCTTTTTGGATCTCTGCCGAATCGACGATCATTCCTGGGAAGGACGGCCGCCGGGTTCGGCTCCCTGGCCCTGGCCCATCTCATGGCCAGCGAAGGCCTGACCGCCGCCATCCCCAACGGCAACAGCGTGGTGAATCCCCTGGAGCCCAAGGGGCCCCATTTCCCGGCCACGGCCAAGCGCGTGATCTTCCTCTACATGTCGGGGGGACCCAGCCAGATCGATCTCCTGGACCCCAAGCCGGCCCTGCGGAAGTGGCACGGCCAGCAGTTGCCCGTCTCCATGAGGAAGAACCTCAAGCAGGCCTTCCTGAAGCCCACCGCCACCCTCATGGGCAGCCCCCGGGAGTTCAAGCCCCACGGGCAGTCCGGAACCGAGTTTTCCGACTACCTGCCCTACACGGCGGCTCACGCCGATGACATCTGCCTGATCCGCACCATGCAGACCGACGCCGTGAACCACGACCCGGGCGAGCTGCTCCTCAACGCGGGAACCAGCATCCTGGGACATCCCACCATGGGCTCCTGGGTGACCTATGGCCTGGGAAGCGAGTCGCAGGATCTGCCCGGCTACGTGGTGTTGAGCACGGGCAGCCGGCCCAGCGCGGGCGAGAACAACTGGTCCAACGGATTCCTGCCCTCCATCTACCAGGGGACCCCCTTCATGAGCACCGGGGACCCGATCCTCTACCTGTCGGATCCCCCGGGCGTCGATTCCCGGATCCAGCGGGTGCACCTGGACGCGCTCCGGCTCCTGAACGAGAAACGGTACCGGGAGACGGGCGACGCCGAGATCAACGCCCGCATCGCCTCCTACGAACTGGCCTTTCGAATGCAGATGGCGGCCCCGGAGCTGCTGGACTTCTCCCAGGAGTCGCCGCAGTTGTTGGAGGAGTACGGCGTCAACCGGGAAGGGAAGCGGGCCAACTCCTACGCGGTCAATTGCCTCCTGGCCCGCCGCCTGGTGGAGCGGGGCGTCCGCTTCGTCATGCTCAACCACGCCAACTGGGATTTCCACCACGGGCTCGAGAAGAGGCTGAAGCAGTACAGCCACGATACGGACCAGCCGACGGCGGCGCTGCTGAAGGATCTGAAACAGCGGGGGCTGCTGGAGGAGACCCTGGTGCTGTGGGGCGGCGAGTTCGGCCGCACCCCCATGGGAGAGCCGGAGATCCACGGAGGCGAACCGGGGCGCGACCACCATCCCACCTGTTTCAGCATGTGGCTCGCCGGCGGCGGCATCCGCGGCGGACAGGTGGTGGGCCGTTCCGACGAGCTGGGACTGTATCCGGTGGAGGACCCGGTGCACGTCCACGATCTCCAGGCCACGCTCCTGCACTGCCTGGGGCTGGATCACACCCGTCTCACCTACCACCACATGGGCCGCGACTTCCGTCTGACCGACGTGGGCGGCAACGTGGTGAACAAGCTGCTGAGCGCCTGAATCCGAGAGACGTCGCGCATCCGATCGGGGGGAACGAACATGGGAGAGTTGAAGCTCGCGTACAAGGCCAGAAGCTACAGCACCGGAACCCTGGGCCGGGCCATCTGCAGCGCCCGGACCCACCATTTCGTGGCCGACGACCTGGGAGGGGAAGAGGTGGGAGCCGGCGAGCTCTTCTTCTCCGGCGTCGCCGCCTGCGCCGTCAACATGGTGGAGCGGATCGCCGCGGCCGACGAAACCCCGCTGGAATGGATGGACGTCTCGGTGGAAGCCTACCGCGACCCCGACAAGGACCACGGTGACCTGACCCTCTACGATTCGGTCCGGGTCCGGATCGAGATGTGGGGCGTGAGCAACGACGACGCCGAGGTGCTGACCGGGTTCTGGAAGGCGCGCTGCCCCCTCTACGGCACGGTCGCCGCCGCGACACCGGACACCACCGTCTCGCTGGTGTCCCACACCGGGTCCCGGGGCTGAACGGCGGGCGTTGGGCAGACTGGGGAAACGCCATTCACCATCGCGTACAATGGGCGGCCCACGCGGCATTGCAATGAGGAGGGATCGATGGCCGTTCCGGCCCAACGCTCAGGCATGACGGCCGAAGAGTTGTTCGAACTCCCGGACAACGGCGGCCGATCTGAACTCGTCGCAGGAGAGATCATTCACATGGTGCCAACGGGCGCAGAACACGGCGTCATCACCGCACTCATCGGCCATCTCATCCAAGAGTACTCAATCTCACACCGGACCGGCGTCTGCTGCGGCGCCGAGACCGGGTTCATTCTGCAACGCGGTCCGGACATCGTTCGCGCGCCCGATGTCGCCTTCGTCGCCGAGGAACGTGTCCCGGAGACCGGAATCCCCAAGACCTACTGGCCGTTCGCACCGGATCTTGCTGTCGAAGTCGTTGCGCCCTCGGACCGTCTGACCGACATGCACGCAAAGATTGCAGAGTACTTTGCAGCCGGTACCCGCCTGGTCTGGCTCGTCGAGCCTGCCGCGGGGGTCGTCCACAACTATCGGTCCCCGCACGACATAGAGGTGATCGGAGAGGACGGTGAGTTGAGCGGCGGCGACGTGCTACCAGGGTTCCGGTCCGCGGTGCGGCGGCTGTTTCCCTGAGACGCGCACCAGCATGAGCCTCGACTTCGCCCTTTGGACCGAGTTCATTGGTTGTCTCCCGAGGAGCTGGGGTTTCGTATCGGCAAGCATTTCGTGTCGGTGTCACCCGAGGAACTCCCCGACGAGATGGGACTGGGCAAGACGCTCGAAGCGCTTGCGTTTCTCTCCTGTCTCAAGGCGCACGCGCTCCGATGGTTGTGACCAATGCACCTGGATTCACATTCAAATTGGAGACCGCGCTCGAAGATGGCAATTCTGCGCTGATATTTGCCGTTTTGGGGGACATCGCACGCGTCAAGGGGATGACTGGAATCGCACGGAATGCGGATCTGGGGCGGGAGAGTCTCTACAAGGCGTTGTCTCCTGACGGCAATCCCGGATTCGCCACCGTTCTCAAGGTCGTACAGGCGCTGGGACTTCAGCTTCACGCGGCGCCGGCGCGAGGTTCAGCCAATCAGTAACGGTCCCTTGAGGTCGGCCATACGCCCACGGAAAGCCGGAACCCGGAGGGGACGATCGGGACGGGATTCCCACCCGGCTGTTTCAGCATGGGGCCGACCGGCGGCGAGAAGTGTGGGCTGACCTCAGCGTACTGCCGAGACCCTCAACCGGGGGTCTACTTGTCGCACCGCAGCAGGCACATGCCCATCGCCCCCAAAAGCGGCGGCAGTGCCGCGTCGATGAAGCCCCAGACCAGCGTGACCGTATCGTCTCCCACCGCGGTGAAGCCGGGGCTCACGTAGTTGAACCAGTTCCAGAAGAACAGGATTCCGACGAAGATGAAGCCGTAGAACAGCGTGTTGGCTGCCAGATAGTAGCGAGTGACGGGGGCCTCGCCGCCCTCGAGGTCCGCTCGCCGCTTGCAGCCATAGCTCAATATCAGGCTCAGCGCGACGGCGATCGCCATGAGCGGGTTGATGTACTTCCAATTCGGGGTGTAGGGATCGGCTTCGGTGGAGGTGTAGTACAGCGGCTCGATAATCGTGTGAACGGCCACGATCACCGCAACTGCGATCAGATAGATGCCGATGATTCTCTTGAGACTATTCATGGATTTCTGCCTCCGGTTCGATTTCTTCGATCATGCATTCTCCGACGAGATCTCGTCAAAGTGTCGTTCGGGTAACCAAAGCCAAAGCTCGGCAATTTCGACTGATCCAGGAGCCTGCGCGGCAGAAATTGATCTGCTGCGAAAGCGTATAATCGGTCCAGATTTCCCCGATTTCTCGGCGAATAGAACAACTATGCGCCTCTAAATCGTGAAAATCTGGCCTCGATTCTCCACTTTCTCGCTACGATCATTTCTACCGCGCAGACTCCTAAGGAACGACCTCAAAGCCCATCTGCCGGAAGTGATGGTCGAGCGTCAAGACCCTGCGAATCCTCAGTTCCCGCATGACCACGAAACTGCAGCAGTCGGTGAAGGAGAAGTCCTTGTCCCGGTAACCGAAGAAGAGCAACCGCGCCCGCTCTCTTCGTGCTTCACCGACCGACTCGACGCGAAGGCGGGTCGATCCTTCAATCTGCCGCCACCAGGCTTCAGCGGCGTCGAGGCCGAGGCGAAACCGGATCGTCGTCAGGATCTCGTCGACCACGTAGTCGGTGGTTACCAGGATGGCGCCCTCGGAAAGCCATTGGTCCCGAATCTGCCGCACCAACGGACCCGAGATATCGGCACTGTCGGCTGCGGAAACCCACGCGGCCGTGTCCACGAACATGGGCCTCATCGATAGAGCAGCTCATCGTGTTTCGCGGCGGCGTCCCCCGAGTCGGAAGACCCGACGGGTGCAGCCTGGTACAGCGAATCCGATTCCAAGGGGATGCTATCGACAGAGGGAGTGCCCACCGGGACGATGTCGAAGGCCGGACGGCTGCGGTACAGGACGGTGAACTTCTCCCCGTGTCTTACCTGCTCGACGACCTCTTTCAATCTCTCTCGGAGCTGTTTGGCGGTGAGAATTTCATGCATCGGAGTACTCTCATTGGCAAGTTTAACTTAAGTCAATCTGTTCTGAGAATTGAGGCAAGCGTGCTGCGTCACAGCGCAGTCGTATGGGGGCCAACGAGTGAGGGTTGATTGTGAGGTGGCGGGGCTCCCCGGTATCATGGACGCGGTTTCATCGTAACGGCGGACGCAGCTTGCAATTCAGTGTCTTTTGATTCGTCGTCACGAATGCGAAGGTATTTTCCTGTATGTCAGGTGACGCGGTCGGACCGTCGCGCCGGGTCGGACTCCCGCTCAGGTCCTTGAGCCATTTCCAACAGCGATTGGAGTTGCGAGAAGACGACCGGAGAGAAACATGAGTTCCCATAGCCGCGATGACCCCGTTGCGATCATCGGTTACAGCTACCGCATGCCGGGTGGAATCGAGACCGACGATGAATTTTGGAATCTGCTCAGCGAACGCGAGATCGTTCGGGAACCGATCACCGAACGGTATGGAAGAGGCTACCGGCCCATCGGAGAGTTCTCCGGGCCGGGCCGGTTTGCCAGCGCATACGAAGGGTTGATTCGCGAAGAAGGGGAAAAGCTCTTCGATCGCAGCCTTTTCGGAATGTCGCACCACGAAATGCTGTCCGCCGACCCGCACGTGCGGATGCTGTTGACCTGCACCTGGGAGACTTGCGAGCAAGCGGGATGGGACTTGCAGTCGCTGCGCAACAGCCGCACCGGCGTATTTGTCGGAGCACAGGTTCCGGCGACGTCCAATTGGCGCAGGCCGCTCGGCGCAACCGAGTTTTCCATCGCCAGCATCAGCGTGGCCATGCTGGCCAACCGCATCTCCTATCACTTCAACCTGATGGGGCCGTCGCTCGCTTGTTGCACCGCTTGCTCCGCCAGTTTGACCGCCTTGCACACGGCGTTGAACGCGCTCCGCTCCGGTGACTGCGAACAAGCCTTCGTCGGGTCGGCCAACTACCTGGGGTCCGCGCGCCTCAGCACCGGATTCAATGCATTGGGCGTCATCAGTCCGGACGGGAGATGCCACTCCTTCGACGCGGAAGCCAACGGATACATGCGCTCGGAAGGGGCGTTCGTCTTCGCCGTCAAGCCCTTGGCGGCGGCCGAACGGGACGGGGACCCCATCCACGCCGTGGTGGAGTCGACTGCGATCAATGCGGCCGGCGCGGCCGATGGCGCCGTCGGCCTGGCAGCGGGGCGCTACATCACCGCACCCACCCGGCATGCCCAGGTAGAGTTGATGCGCACGGCTTGCGCCAGGGCGGGCCGCGCGCCGCGGGAGTTCGACTATATCGAAGCGCACGCCACCGGCACTGTGGTGGGCGACCGCATCGAGGGCAACGCCATCGCCGAAGCGTTCGGCGGCGGGCGCGAGGTGCCCCTGCGGGTTGCCAGCGTCAAGAGCAACGTGGGCCACATGGAAGCGGCGGCGTTCACGTGCGCCCTGCTCAAGGTCGTGCTGATGATGCGCCGGCGGACCTTCGCGCCGGTGTCGAAGAACTACCTGGTCCCGAATCCCGAGATCGACTTCGAAACTTGCCCGATGCAGGTGCAGACCGGCTGCGAACCGTTCCCCGACTCGCCGGTGGTCGTGGGCATCAACTCGTTCGGCTTCGGTGGTTCCAACGGGCATTGCGTGGTCCGGGAATACCGCCCCGAGACCCGACGAATCTGGTCGGTGCCACTGGCGCGGACAGCCGGCTTCATGATCCCCCTCTCGTCGCGGACGGCCGGAGCCCTGGGCCGGAGCGCGCGAGAGCTTCGAGAGACGCTCGAAGGCCGGGAGATGGACCTCTATACCTTGGCGGGAAATCTCAGCCGCCGCCGCACGCATTTCGCCGCGCGGACCTCGTTTGCGGTACGCACCCAGAAAGAATTGATCCAGGCGTTGAGGGGATTTGAGAATGATCCCACTCCCGTCACCACGGTGGATGAGGGAGATCGCCGGATCGCCATGGTGTTTTCCGGACAGGGGACACAGTGGGCGGGTTGCGGCCGCGAGCTGTACGACGCCGACCCGGTCTTTAGCCGCGTCATCGATGCCGTGGAGGAACACTGGCGGGAGCACTCGGATACTTCGTTGCGCGAGGCTTGTTTCTTCGCTCCCCAAGAGGAACTCAACGAAGTCCGGTTGGCTCAACCCGTCATCTTCATGCTCCAGTGCGCCCTGGTGGAACTCTTCAAGACCTGGGGCGTCTATCCCGAATGTGTCGTCGGACACAGCTCCGGCGAGGTGGCGGCTGCGTACGCCTGCGGGGCGCTTTCGTTGGCGGAGGCGACGCGGCTGGTATTCCATCGCGCCACGCTGCAACAGCGCAGGGCCGGCTCTGGCCGCATGCTGGCGATCGGACTGGATCGGCCGGGCGTGGAGGAGCTTCTCGAGAGGCTTGGCGTCCCCGCAGGATCCGATGGGGAAGGGGCAACGCGGGTCGAGATCGCTTGCGAAAACGCACCGGCCAGCACCGTCATTTGCGGAAAGGAAACGGTGCTGAGCCCCATCATGGAGGAATTGGACCGGCGTCACGTGCAGAATCGCCTGATTCCGGGAAACATCGCCTTCCATTCCAGCGCCATGGACCCGATCCGCGAGGACGCACTCGCGTCTCTGACCTTCCTGAACGCCGGCAGTTTCGACGCCGACGTGCCGCTGGTTTCCTCGGTGACGGGTGTCGAGACAGAAAAGCTGGATACGGCCTACTGGTGGTCGAACATTCGGCAGCCGGTTCAGTTCGCGGCCGCCATGGAAACCATCGTGCGGAAATTTCGGCCTCATGTTTTCCTGGAAGTCGCACCGCACAGCGCCTTGCAACCCACCATCCTGCAGTGCCTGGAAGGCCATGCCGAGGGGGTGGCCTGCATTCCGACGCTGATTCGCGACACCGACGTCTGCCTCGGATTTCAGGAAGCTCTCGGAGCCCTTTTCCGGGTCGGCGTGGACTTGGACTTCGCCGTCCAATTCCCACGCCCCGAGCCGGTCGCCCACCTGTTGCCCGGGTATCCCCGGGACGATCAGGGGGCATCCGACGAGATGAGCGACGATGAAATGTTCCTCGATCTGGGCGAGTACGCCCACGGTCCACTGATCGGCCACCGGGTCCCGTGCGAACACCCGTTGTTCGAAGCGCGGCTTTCGGAGCAGGACTTTCCCTGGTTGGCGGAGCATCGCGTGCACCATGCTTCGATCATGCCGGCGTCCGGCTATATCGAACTGCTCCTGCAGGCGTTCGGAGGGGTCCCCCTGCATGTGGAGACGCTGGAATTCCTGCAGCCGTGTCCAATTGCCAGGACTCCGGTCCGGCTCCACACGGAACTTTTTCCGGTGGCCAATGCGCCGGACGAATTCACCTTCACCATCTCGTCCCGTTCCTATGAACCCGAGGCGCAAAGTGAACTGCACTCCCGTGGAAAGTTGCGCCTGGTGGACAGCGACTTCCCGGTGAACGTTCCGTTGCGTCTGGCGGATATCGATACGACGGGTTTCGAGCCCTACTACTTCGTGGGCGAGAGCGACTTTTACGAGCGTATCGACGCCAGCCTCGGCGAGACCTTCCAATACGGTCCGTACTTCCGGAACATCAAGCGTGTTCTGTGGGAGGGCAATTCGGCCGACTACCTGTTCGACGTCGAAATGGATGAGCAGTTATGGACGACCGGCCGCCAGGAAGGGTATGTCGCGAACCCCGCGCTGCTCGACGGAGGACTTCAGATCTTTCTCTATCATTTGCTGCGCGCCACGGACATCTTCGCCATGCCGCGGCGCGCGCAAGGAGTCACGTTCCTGCGTCCGCCGACCGGTCCGCGCCTGACCTGTTACGTGAAAAAAGAAAAGGACTGGGCGGACGTCAACGAACTGGGGCAGTTCACGGAACGGCGCGGCGAGCGATCCGGGGGCAGTATCCGATTCTACGACGGCGACACCGGCGGCCTGGTGGCGTGCATCGATGCGTACGTCTCGTTCAACTCCAACCCGCGCTGGAATGATCTGACCCAGAGCAAGCACATGGTCTCGTGGCAGCCCAAGTTCGTGGATGAAGCGCAGTCTTTGTTGAACGTCCCGCCGGACGGTGAGATCGAACCGGCGGCGGTGATCGCCGCCCTGGAGCAGCCCGGCGGCGCCCCCCGTGCTTGCCATGTCATGGAGGTCGCGGGCGGACGCGCCTCTGAGCAGGCCGTCCTCAATCAATGCCTTGCCTACATGGCCGGCGACGACGCTCAGACCGAGTACTGGCTGACCGGCGCCACCGAGGAGCAGGTCCAGGCCCACTACGACGCGTTTCATGGCCACGATGCCGCCCTGCGCTTCGCCTGCCTGGATCTCGCATCAGACCAGGCGCCGGAGTTGGACGCCGGCCTGATACGGCCGCATGCAGCCGAGATCCTGATGCTCCATGACGACGTTGCGGCGTTCGGACCGGAGCAATGGCGCCTGCTGCGCCGTTTGGCGGTCCCCGGCGGCTTGGCGCTGGTGGTCCACGGCGACGGATTATCGATCGAGCCGGACGCCGGCTGGACCACGGTGCGGGCCGGCCGGACGACGACTCTGTTGCAGGCGCCGGACCTGGATGCAAACCCGCCCGAACCGCGCCGGCTCACCGGGTCGCGATGGGTTATCGGTGAACCGGACAGCCTGGCGGCCGAGTGGTTGGGACTCCTCGATGCGCCTGAGGCGGTCCCCATTCCCGACTCGGAGTTGGAGGCGGACCGCGTCGGCGCTCTCGCCGACTGGCCCGGAGCGGCCGATCTGGAGGCGATCGACATCGTCTGCGGCGCCGATCCGAAAGACCCGACCGGACAACGGTTGGTGACGCGCCTGGTCTCCTTCGTCAACGCGTTGATCCCCTTCCGCTTGGAGCACGCACGCCGCCCCTGCCGCCTGACCGTGGTGACGCGCCGCGCCGTGTTGGACGTGGCGGAACCGCGCGCGGGTGCGGTGTGGGGAGCCTTTCGCAGCATCAGCCAGGAGATCGCCGCGGACGTCGGCTCGGAAGCCGCCATCGATTTTCGGCTGGTGGACCTGGGCGCCGCCGAGGATCTGCCGTCGCTGGCCTGGCTCGGCGAGTGCGATCTGCGTGAGCGCGAGTTGGCGGTCCGCGGCAACCGGGTGTGGGCGCCGCGGCTGATCCACATCCGGGAGCGGTCTCCTCTGGTGCCGGCAGGCGAGAATTCGACTTACAGGCTGACGTTGGACAATCCGGGCCAGGTCGGCGGTCTGCAGATGAAGACCTGTGCGCCCGTCCCGCTGGGGCCGTACGACGTGGAGATCGACGTGGCGGCCGCGGCGCTCAACTTCCGCGACGTCATGGTGACGCTGGGGTTGCTGCCGGCACTCTCCTACGAGCGTTCGGCCTTGGGCCGTACGGTGGGGATGGAGGCGAGCGGCGTCGTGCGCCGCGTGGGTTCCGCCGTGCGCACCTGTGGCGTGGGTGATCGCGTCGCGTTCACCCATGGCGGTTGCATCGCCAATCGAGCCGTGGTCAAGGACTACCTGGTTTTCGTCAAACCCCCGTCGCTGAGCATGGGGGAGGCCGCTTCCGTCCTTTCGGTCTACGTCACCGCCTACTACTCCCTGGTTTATCTCGCACGCCTGCGCAAGGGGCAGCGCGTGCTGATCCACTCCGCCATGGGCGGCGTCGGCCAGGCGGCGATCGCCCTGGCCAAGCACGCGGGGGCGGAGATCTACGCCACGGCCGGGAGCGAGAGCAAACGCGAACAACTGCTTGAGATGGGCGTGCGCGCGGCCTTCGATTCGCACAGTTTCGACTGGTACGAAGGGGTCATGGAGGCCACCGGGGGAGAGGGCGTGGACGCGGTTCTGAACTCCCTGGCCGGGCGTCACATCGCTCTCTGCCTGGAGGCGTTGCGGCCGGGAGGATGGCACTGCGAGATCGGCAAGGTGGACATCTACGCCGACAATTCGCTCAGCCTGAGCGTCTTCCGGAAGAACCTTCGCTTCGCGGCGATCGACATCGACCGGCTGATGAACGATGACCCGGAGCTGGCACGGGAGCTTTCAAAGGAATGCATGAACCTTCTGGACCAGGGCGCCGTGCCTCCGTTGCCCCTGACCCGCTTCGCGTACGGCGACTATGCCCGGGCGCTGCGCCTGATGACCACCGGCCGGCACACCGGGAAACTGGTCCTGAAGGTTCCGCCGGCGCCGGGCGCAGAGGACTTTCCCATTGTCGACCTGCGCCCCTATCTCGACCCCGAAGCGACTTACCTGGTCACCGGCGGCCTCGGCGGATTCGGCAGGTTGTTGCTGCCCTACCTGGTGGCCGCCGGCGCGCGCCACGTCACCATGATGGACCGCGACCCAAAGCGTCGGCGCAGCCCCGAGTGGGTCCGGAAGACGAGTGCTCTGTGGTACCTCACCGAGGAGGTCGAGATCGACATCGTCCCGGGCGACGTTGCCCGCGAGGCGGATGTCCGGCGGTGCGTCGACGAGTTGGATCGCCCCCTGAAGGGCGTGTTCCACCTCGCCGGCACGTTGGACGACTGCCTGTTGGCCGACCTGACGCCCGAATCGCTGGCCAAGGTATTCGCGCCGAAGGCTGGCGGCGCCTTGAATCTCCACAAGGCGACAGCCGGCTGCGACCTCGACCACTTCGTGATGTTCTCCTCCATCGCCTCGACATTCGGCAATCCGGGACAGATCAACTACAGTGCCGCCAACGGATTCGTGGACGGACTGGCGGCCCACCGCCGCCGCGAAGGGCTGCCTGCGCTGTGCTACAACCTGGCTGCGGTCGCCGAGGCCGGCATGGCCTCCCGCAATCTGCACGTACTACGCATCACGCGGTCGTCGGGCATGCCCCCGGTCAGCGCCGATTTCTCCATCAGCAACCTCGATTACGCCATGCGCAGCATGAGGGACCGGGATCACCTCATCACCGCCGTCTTTTCGCGCCCCCCAATGACGGTCGATTCACCCGACTACATGCGTACCGGACGAGTGCTCGGCAACCCGGACGCGTTCTCGGTCGATGCCGGCGGCCAACTCACGCTGGACACGGTCGTGGCTCAGATCGCGGGCAAGGTGGCCGAGCTGTGCGGCCACGACGAAGGCGGTCCGGAGGAGCCGTTGTCGAGCTTCGGGCTCACCTCGATCTCGGTCGCCGAACTGGGAGGGTTCATCCGAATGCAGTTCAACTATCAGGTCAGCGCCCTTGAATTGATGACTACGGCCTCCTCGCTGTCGTTGGCTCAGGACATCATCCACGGCAAGAAAGACGTCGACGAGGACCGGGACGAGACGGGTGCGACCGAACTGGAGACCGACTCCCTTGTCGACCGGCAACGCTTCCGGCGCGCGCCATCGGCTTTCGCCAATGCACTCGAAGACCACTTTCCGCCGGGGACGGTTTTGAACTGAGCACCTTCCCTGTAGGCGAGTCCTGAATAGAGGGATTCCGGCCATGCCTAATGCCCTTCTGGTTTATCCTGAGCATCCCCCCGCATTCTGGGGGGCGAAATACGCACTGGAAATGCTCGGGATCAAGGCAGCCTTTCCCCCGCTGGGGTTGCTCACCATCGCCGCGATGTTCCCGCCCTCGTACAACCTCCGCGTCGTGGATATGAACGTGACTTCCCTGGAGGACGCCGACCTGGAGTGGGCCGATCTGGTGTTCACCTCCTCCATGATTGTCCAGCGAGCCTCCCTGCGGACTGTGATCGAGCGGTGCAATCGGGCTGGTGTTCCCATGGTGGCGGGAGGCCCCTATCCCACCTCATATCATGACGAGATTGAAGGTGTAGACCATTTCGTGCTGGATGAAGCCGAGGAGATCTTTACCGATTTTCTGCGCGACCTGGGAAACGGCACGGCAAAGGCCGTCTATCGGGAGGCGCGAAAACCTGATGTGAGCCTTACACCTGTACCACGCTTCGATCTCATCGATACGAACGCCTACCACTCCATGTGCGTGCAGTTCTCGCGAGGATGTCCGTTCGACTGTGAATTCTGTGACATCATCCAGCTCTATGGGCGCGTGCCCAGGACCAAGTCGCCGCAACAGATGGTGAACGAGTTTGAATCACTGTATGGACAGGGATGGCGGGGTGATTTGTTCATTGTCGACGACAACTTCATCGGCAACAAGCGAGAGGCATTGCAGCTCCTGCCGGCGATCGCCGAGTGGCAAAAGGCGCGAGGCTATCCGTTCTCCCTGTTCACCGAAGCGAGCGTGAACCTGGCGCGTATGGACGGGTTGATGGATGGCATGATCGAAGCCGGGTTCAATTCGGTTTTTCTGGGTATTGAAACCCCGAACCCGAAGGCTTTGCTCAAGACGAAGAAACGGCAGAATGTCAGCGGACAGGAGGATTACCTGCTCGGTTCCGTACGCAAGATCCAACGCAAAGGGATGCAGGTCACGGGAGGTTTTATCCTGGGGCTGGACGAAGATGATGAAGGTGTTTTCGACGCCCAGATCGACTTTATCCAGGAGGCCGGCATTCCCATGGCGCCAATCTATATGTTGGCTGCTTTAAAGAACACGGATCTGTATGAGCGCCTGAAAAGGGAGAATCGCCTGTCGGACGCATCCATCGAAATTGACGCCATGAGCCTCAACTTCAAGCCGGAGATGAATCCCAAAACGTTGATTGAGGGATATCGTCGTGTGATCACTACCCTCTACGATCCGACGCTTGAGAATTACTTCAAACGTTGCCTGACGCTGTTTGAACACCTCACGACCTTCCCGCACCTGCAAAAACCCAAGAGCAAGAACGCGATTTTCCTTGAACTCATGGGCCTGCGCCGGCGACTTGCCCCCAGGCAACTCCCCGCCTACAACAAGTTCATTGCCAGGGTCAGCAAGGACCATCCTCGCATGCTCCCGGAGGCGATCCGCCTGGCCGCCCTGGGCTACCACTTTGAAAAGGTCACCCGTCAGCAGATTACGGTCCACGAGTTCAAGGAGTCCCTGACGAACGAGTTGGAGAGGTTCAGGACGGCGGTTTCGCACCATATTCAGGCAGAGGACGCAATCAGGGAACGGAAGCAAGAGTTGTTTTCGCGAGTCCAGGCTCGCTACCAATCGATACCCAATGCTTTTCGTTACCCGGGAGACGGCATCGAGCCTGCGTTGGCGACCTTCCGATTCTCCGTGAATGAACAGATAGCGCAACTCACGAACTCGGCGTAGATGTAAAGAATCGCGCCGGATATTCACATTACAAGGAAAGGGTATATGACCGTAAGAACCAATGCCGACACGGCCGTGGCCCCGCTTGTCGGATCTTTGCCGCCGCATTGCCAGCGTGACGTCGATACGCTGCGCCGATTCGTCCATACAACGATCAGTCAGGGATCGCCGGCCGATCCGGTATCTCCGGCCGACTTTCGCGAGGTTTTGCTGACCGGAGCGACCGGTTTCGTCGGCCGTTTCCTCCTGCGCGACCTCTTGCGGCAGCATGCCGACCTGGTAGTGCATTGCGTCATCCGGGCCGACCACGCGGAACACGGGTTCGAGCGCCTGCGCGACGCCCTGCGGCAAGCCAAAATCTGGGACGAGGCATTCACGCCGCGCATCCGCGTGGTGATCGGCGACATCGCCCAGGCCCGGTTCGGTCTGAGCGACGCGGATTTCAGCGGGCTATACCACCGGATCGACGCCGTCTATCATCTGGCTGCCGACATTAGTCTCGCCACTTCCTATAACGCCATACGCAAGCTCAATACGCTCAGCCTGCATAATGTGCTCGAATTGTGTTTGCGCCATCGCTTCAAGCACCTGTTCTATGCCTCGACGATGGCCGTGTTTCCGCAGTATTTCTTTGCCTTCGGCCGCGAATTCAAGCACAGCCGCATCGACCACCAGATGCAGCCGGACCTCGCCACCATGAAGAAGACGTACCCGCTCGGTCTGCTTGGCTACCCCTGGAGCAAACTGACGGCCGAACAAGTCCTTCTGTTTGCCCAACAGGCCGGCATGCCGTTGGCGATATTCCGGCTGCCGCAGACGGCTGTTTCTACTACGGGACATATACAAACGGACGATCTGACCATGCAGATGCTGGCCGCGGTGATGGATTGCCAATCCGTGCCGGAAGGGTTCACGTTTCGATCCAACAACGAGGCGGTCGATACGGTGAGTCAAGCCTGTGCGGCCATTTCCCTGAATCCCGACCGCCGATTCTCAATCTACCACTGCTGCAGACCGCGGCTCGATTACTACGAGCTCGAGCTCGCGGATTTCGGAATCTATTTTCCCGAAGTCCCCTTCGAATCATTTAAGCGCGCCTGCCAGGCTCGCGGCGAAAAATCACCGCTTCACGGACGCTGGGCGGTGCTCGATCATTTCGGAAAATACTGGTTCAGCAAGGAAAAACCTGAAGACAGGCTGCCCATTTGTGACCGGGCCTTCCAAGAGGACTGCCCACACCCGATCAAGTGGGCGGGCGTGTTGACCAAGCTCAGGCGCTCCTACCGGCTGGGTCAGGACAATCACCAACACTGGCCGTATCCCGAATCGCAAGGCAGTCTGGACTTCGACCGCCTGATAGCGCGGGCCGAGCGCTACGCCGAAGACTTCAACGTCTCTTTCGAACAGACTTACCCCAAGTGGATGCTTCGAAACATGCAGCAACTGGTTCGGGCATTTCAAACCTCCGATGCCAAACAATTGGAGGGCAGTGTCTTCGATATCGTCTTCGACCTGAGCCGTCTCTTGATTATCAACGCCGGGTTTACCCGCGAACGGCAGCGGTATCCGGAGATCGAACAGGAGAATATCACCCGCCCGATCTTCATTGTCGGGATCAACCGCACCGGCACGACCT